>QYQM01000183.1 GCA_007280905.1 Porphyromonadaceae bacterium
AATTTCGTGAATTTCAAATCCGCAGACCCGCCACTCCTCGAGCAGTGAATCACCCTTTTTTAATGGATCAGGTAAAACAACAATATCGCATTGGCTGAATCTGTTTAACAGGATCAGTTTCTGATTGTTATCAAGACAAAGATTGATATATTCCTTTTCGGCTGAAGGCCATTCATGAGTCCGTACCTCATCCGCATTGGCAAAAACCAATATCCGGTTCTGGATCGGGATTATCTGATCGCAATGATACAGCAACATAAGAATATAACCTGTTTGAGGTCGTAAAGTTAAAAAAATCTGACCCAAACAGATGGGAGAGCCTGACAATTAGCCTAAATTGCACCGGCAGAACACCAGGAACATGAGCAATACTAGCGATTTATCGGAAAAGTCATACAGGGGGGAATTGCTTTCGCGCGATGAAGCGATGTTTCTTTATCTGCATGCAGGCGATGGTGAATTAATGGAAACCGCTCATCAAATCCGGTTAAAACTTCATCCGGAACCTTTTGTTACCTGGATCCTCGACCGGAATGTGAATATCACCAACATTTGCGTATCCTTCTGTAAATTCTGCAATTTTTGCCGGCGCAGCCAGGACGAAGATTCCTATGTCACCACGATGGACCAGTACCGCGAAAAGATCGGGTACCTATTCAGTCTCGGTGGCCGTCAGCTCTTACTTCAAGGGGGTATGCATCCGGATTTGGGACTGGATTATTATACATCGCTATTCAGGAACCTGAAAAATGAATACCCGGAATTACGGCTTCATGCGCTGGGACCCCCGGAGATTGTGCATCTGGCCAGACTGGAAAAGACTGATTTTGCGACTGTATTAACCGAACTGCGGAAGGCCGGGCTCGATTCCCTGCCGGGGGCTGGAGCGGAAATTCTGGTTGACCGCGTCCGCCGCATTGTGTCAAAAAGGAAATGCGGTACAGAGGATTGGCTTGAGGTGATGCGCATAGCACACCGTATGAATTTGCCTACTTCTGCCACCATGATGTTTGGTCATGTTGAAACCATGGAAGAACGGGTTGAACACCTGTTTCGGATCAGGGATCTCCAGGCTGAAAAACCATCCCTTAGCATGGGATTTCTCAATTTTGTTCCATGGCCGTTTATGGATGAAGGGACGGTTCTCCGGGATGAGATGAATATCCGCAATTCGGTGGATATCAGGCAATATATCCGTCTTCTTGCGTTATCGAGGATAGTATTGCCCAATATCAGTCACATACAGGCTTCATGGCTTACAGTCGGTAAATCAGCAGGACAGGTATGCCTTCATGCCGGAGCCGATGATTTTGGTTCTGTGATGATTGAGGAAAACGTAGTATCCTCAGCCGGGGCTCAGAATAAAATGGATTCTGCGGGTATCCAGGAAGCTATCCGCGAAGCCGGATTCATACCCCGTTTGAGAAATCAGTTGTTTTTTGGTTTAACCTGATCCGGAAAATCAATGGTTTTTAACAGGCTCTCCACCTTCCGGATTGGATTTCGCTTACCGATTTTTGGTGCATATACAAATCCAAAACCGGTTACAATACGGTTTCGCTTTTCATCCACCATGGTCCAGGAGATAAAAGGACCTCCCATATAATCAACTTTAACTTCCCACAAACCTCTCATTTCGCGAACGAAATTCCCATTTATGGTAAAGGTACGGGTGATCACCTTTATATCCGGAACTATACGCATATAAGAACCTTTCCCCGGCCCCGACGGACCAGGGACCCTTGGTTTCAGGAATTGATCAGTAAACGACTGCAAATCTGGTAATTCCAATTGCTTTTCCGAAGTATAGGGATAGGTCCACAGGAATACGCCCTGCGTTCCCTCAGTCGGGTCATACTGCACCCAGGCAAAATTGCCGGTATCCACTTTAGCCTCAAAACCCTTCGGAAAGTTAACCTGTATGTCATGATTACGCAAAATTTCCTCTGTTAGGGCGGAATTTTGATATTTACGGTTATAGGCAACCTGCCGGTCAACTTCCCCATCGCGAAGTACGTTAAGGATTAACTGACTGTTCTCATTAATGAGTGTTAATAACTGGTCACGATCGGGTGAATAGAGCCAGATTAAAATCTGTTCATCCGCCCAATAGTTTTTGAGCACTTTGATTTGGGGCTTGGCGATTTGCGAGCCGACATCAATAATCATAAGGTTCCGGGCAGGCCGGACCGTATTATTAAGCGCAGAGGGTGGCAGGTGAAGAACATTGAACATCGGCTCAGCGCCTTCCATGCCACTTTGTGGTAAGGCTGGCTCTTCCTGCGTGAGAATACCGAGCAGGGTATCGCCGACTGCTCCCTTGTAAAGGTCCTCTGCCATTATTATTAATACCTCACCGGGCTTCCCGATACAAGGTGGCAAAGAAGTCTGCTGCCCGCTTTTACATGAACTGAGCCCGATGACCAGCATTGCCGTCATGGCCAACAAAATAGATTTTGTTTTCATTTTTGAAATAATCGGATGATATCGTTTCCGTTTGCGTACAGAACAAGAGCCAAAAGCAATAACATTCCTACGATCTGGGCTACTTCCATAAACCGGTCATTTGGTTTCTTCCCGGTGATGATCTCGAAACCGAGGAAGAAAACATGTCCGCCATCGAGGGCAGGAATCGGTAAAACATTGAGAACAGCAAGCATGATGGACAGAAAAGCCGTCATATTCCAGAATATCTGCCAGTTCCAGATCGAGGGGAAAATGTTGCCAATGGCAATAAATCCGCCAAGCGACTTATAGGCTTTCGTTTCTGGGTTGAAAATCATTTTAAGATCTTTCAGATAGGATGAGATGGTTTCAACTCCCTTCTTCACGCCGGCTGGAAAGGATGCAAAAAAGCTATACCGGATTTCTTTCAGTTCGAAGAATGATTTCGGATCAGTCGCGAAAGCGCCGATTTTTCCATCTTTGGGCACAATCAGTGGAAAGGCCATCTTCTCTCCGTTCCGGTCGACATTAATAGTCACTGTATCACCGGCGTATTTTTTGATCTCCGTCACGAAGAGATCGAAAAAGGCTAAATCCTGCCCATTGATTCCGATAATCCGGTCATTAACTTTTAGCCCGGTATCTTTAGCCGGGTAACCGGCCATAAAATCGCGGATTACAAAAGGATAAGCAAAATAGATAAAGTCCCTTTTCCCTTTATTTTTCCTGACAAATTCAATATACTCCCTGACAAAGTTGCCAGGTATGGTGATATTGACCATCTGTCCTCCCCGATCCACCTGAATGGATTTAGCGCTTTTGTAAACGATTTCGGGAATAATATTATGGAAATCCTCTACAGTATGGTTATTGACGGTCAGAATTTTATCCCCGTGCCGGAGTCCCATGTTCAAGGCCAGTGAATCGCAGATAATGCCATATTTCACATTTTGAGTAGGAAGATATTTTTCGCCCCAGGCAAACAGGATCATTGAGTAAATCATAAAGGCAAAGAGAATGTTAAACAGAACTCCGCCCAGCATGATCAGCAGGCGCTGGCCGGAAGGTTTCGACCGGAATTCCCAGGGTTGCGGGGGCAGTTTCATGGCTTCCTTATCCATGGATTCATCAATCATGCCGGATATTTTTACATACCCGCCGAGAGGCAGCCAGCCAATTCCGTACTCGGTATCTCCCCGTTTCATCTTAAAAAGGGAAAACCACGGATTGAAGAACAGGTAAAATTTTTCCACCCGTGTTTTAAATATCCGAGCGAAAATAAAATGCCCAAACTCGTGGATGATTACCAGTAAAGAAAGGCTCAGTAAAAGTTGGGCGGCTTTGATCAGGATTACCATAATAGATTCTTATTATACAAATGTTAAGGCAATTGACCGGGTCTCCCGGTCGGATTCTATATATTCAGATAAACCGGCAACAGGCAAAAATGTTGCCTGCCGGAGTGTCTTTTCAATGATTCGTGTCATACCGTAAAACCCCACCCGATCATTCAGGAAGGCTTCCACAGCGATTTCGTTGGCGGCATTCATGATACACGGCATGTTTCCGCCTTTCCGCATCACCTCGAGTGCAATAGCGAGGTTAGGAAATCGCACGGAATCGGGTGCTTCGAAAGTCAGAAGTGGGTAGTCTTTAAAATTGAATCTCGGGAAAAGGCCGTTTAATCTTTTAGGGTAGCTCATTGCATAGAGGATCGGGAGCCGCATATCCGGAAGTCCGAGTTGAGCTTTTATGGATCCGTCGCAAAACTGAACGAACGAATGGACAATGGATTGCGGATGCACGATCACTTCAATCTGATCGGGTTTGAGGTTGAACAACCACCTGGCTTCGATAATCTCCAGGCCTTTATTCATAAGGGTTGCGGAGTCGATGGTGATTTTCGCGCCCATGTTCCAGGTTGGATGTTTCAGTGCCTCATGACGGGTAGCTATTGTCAGTGCCGCTGTATCCAGATTCCTAAACGGACCGCCTGATGCGGTTATATAGACTTTCTCAACCTCTGCCTGCTGTTCTCCGGTCAGGCACTGGAAAATGGCTGAATGTTCGGAATCCACGGGGAGCAGATCCACCTTATATTCGTGTGCCAGCCGTGTTACCAGCTCGCCTGCCACTACTAATGTTTCTTTATTGGCCAGAGCAATCTGTTTGCCTGCCTTTATGGCGTGAACGACAGGAATGAGTCCGGCAAAACCTACCATCGCGGCCAGAACCATATCGACCCGGTCACCCGTTACTACTTCCTCAAGGGCTTTCTGGCCTCCAAGCACTGTAATGGGCAAACCGGACAAAGCCCTCTCTACGGTATCCAGATGGTTTTGATCAGATATCACCACGATAGACGGATGAAATCGGGCAGCTTGTTCGATGAGAAGGCGATAATTTGATTTTGCTGTAAGGACTTCTGCAGCAAATTCAGTGGGATGTTGTGCGATCACCTCCAGTGATTGCTTACCAATAGAGCCGGTTGATCCAAGGATAGCAATCCGCTTCATCATTCAAATGCAATAAAGTGTTCAGGATTAAGTGGTTTCCCAAGGTGCCATAATTCAAAATGCAGATGCGGACCGGTAGTCAGTTCGCCTGTATTTCCAACCGTAGCAATCACCTCGCCTGCCTTAACACGGTCGCCCACCTTTTTAAACAACTCTTTATTGTGTTTATAAACGGACACCAGGTTATTATCATGCTGAATCTGGATGGTAAAACCCGTTTCCGTTGTAAAATCAGAAAAGATGACGGTTCCATCCAGAACCGCTTTGATTCCCTGATTACTGGCGGTGGCAATATCCACGCCGTAATGGCCATTAGCAAAATCAAAGTGAGCCATCAACAGGCCGCGCACCGGTGGAAAAAAATAAAGCTGGTTAAGATTCCTGTTTTCGGGGGAAGTATTTTGAGGGTTCACATTAAAACGTTGTGCTTTTTCCACATTGATTCTCAGCAGAGAATCCTCAGAAGAGCGGGTATCAGAAATCTCATGGGTGGAAATCTTTGCAGCCCCCTCATCGGTGCTGTGAGTTTTCGGCTGGCCGCCATTGATAATGGTAATCAGGTTTTCAATGAATTGATCTTTGAGTGCCATCTGATAATCAAGGGAATCAACGCGAAGAGCATTCAGCCTGATATTACGGGTCATCTCGGCTTTTGGGTACCCTGGAATCAACTGTTTCAGAGGGGTATACACAACGAGCATTACCACAATAACCGTATAGATAGTAAGCGAAACAGCGAGTGCATTAATTACGTTCATACGCGAAAGTTTCATTTGCCATACTTCCTCGAAGGAAGTTTCGCGCATAATCACCAGCCGGTATTTACTTTTAAGTTTATGAACCAGTTTCTTTTTCTTCTGTTCGGCCATTGGGGCGAAAATTGTTTGTTGGGGCAAAGATAGGGAAAAAAGGTTGTCGGTTGTCGGTTGTCGGTTATCAGTTGGCTGACTACTTTCCGACTAACAGATAACAGATAACAGATAACCGACAACAGTTCTAAGATATTTTCTTTAACCCGCCCATTCCACGAAAAAAGCATTATCTTTGTGACCGCAAACATTGCGGGGTGGAGCAGTTGGTAGCTCGTTGGGCTCATAACCCAAAGGTCACAGGTTCAAGTCCTGTCCCCGCTACGAAGAAGGCCCCCTGGATCAAATGATTCAGGGGGCCTTTTTATTTTTACCAGTGTATGATTCAGTGTTAGCAAGAGGAAGCTGTTCTTCATTAAAAAGAATTCTTGCACTTACAACATTCATTAAGTTTTTCAGGCACAAGTATCCTATAATTGTATAAAATTTCTGTCATCACTAATAAATCAAGCTTAAGTTTCTCAATTTCTGAGGCATTGATATCGGGGTAGTATTCAAGTATTTCCTTATCATACAAAACAAAAGGACTAACTGGAAGCAGGGAAGTTTTAGAACTGAAAAGCTTTGTTGTCATCTTTTTTCATTTTAAAGTGATCAAACAAGATTCCCAAAGGCTGCCACCTAGTCTATCTATTGAATCTTGTAAAACAAAGGAATTAACTAATTATCTTTGCAATTGACAGATGGGTATCATGCAAAAAAAGGAACATATCGATTTCTGGGTGGAGACGGCTTTGAGGGATTGGGAGGTTGCCAATGACCTCTTCCAATCCGGTAAGTATATGTATTGTCTTTTTTTCGCTCACCTGACTGTGGAGAAGTTATTGAAAGCTCATTGGCTAAAGGATACAGGTGAGTCGGCACCTCCGAAGGTTCATAGCCTGACCGTCCTGCATGAAAAAATTGGTTTCCGTCTTCCTGCTCACCTGGAAGCAGAACTTCCCATTATTACAGCATGGAATCTCGAAGCCAGGTACCAGGATTACAAAGACAGGTTTTACAAAACCTGCACCCCGGAGTATGCCGCCGCTAAGCTTAAAATTGTTAATGAACTGAAAGAATGTCTGATCAAGGGTTTGCAATAGAATTATCCAAGCGATTCTTAACTGAATTGCGGGCATTTGGGTATAAGCCTCAAAAGGCCTACCTTTTTGGATCATTTGCGAAAAACAAGCAAAATGAGTTCTCAGATATTGATTTAGCCGTATGGGATTCTAATTTTTCAGGTTGTATGGCAATCGATTATGAAGGCTTTAAAACTTTGCTGATCAAGTTCCCTCGCATTGAACTGCACACTTTCAACCCTTCTGACCGGAATGATCCCTTTATTTCCGAGATCGAACAAGATGGGATTAATCTTCTATAAGAGAATTAGAATTTATGAAAGGCCTTGTACTCTCGATAATTTATTTTGTTGTGACCACCTTAAGTTTTCTTTTCATTTATAGAATGCTCAAAGATGATATACCTCCGAAGAAGAAGAAGAAGGTAATAATTTACCTTGCATTGATACCTTTTATCCTTGCAATCGGTGTTATTCTACGCCTCTTTGGCGTTTTCTAGGACTAAAATCGTGTGTGCGCACTTATCCGGTTTTGTGAAAAAGTAAACGGAAAATTGAACCATATTTCACTCGGTTATCAATTCCATTGTGTCATGGTAATCAATCAGGTCACGTAAGATGTGGTTAGATAATTGTAACGTACAGACTACAAGAAAAATCCTCTAAGTCAAAGATTTAGAGGATTTTTTCGTTTTATCCAATTCAGGGCCGGAATGCATACCATTTTGCATTCCGGCTTTGTTTTTATTGCCATCCGGTCCGATCAGGAATTTTGAATTGCAATTTCTGTAAAAATCTAAAAAATCAACTGATACCCCCTTAATTTTGGGGGTCAAGACAAATATTTTATATAATTTTCGATTTATACCCCTAAAAACTGATATGTTTGCCGTGAAAAATACAGAATTTATGGTCCCTAAATTATTCGCTATGAAATCAAGTTCGAAAAGATCCCAGCTTTTACTGTTTTTCCTGTTTCTCTGTTTTACAGGTTTGCATGCTTCAGACGGAGCTAAGATTGATACAGGAGCAACAGCTTGGATGCTGACATCGGTTGCTCTTGTTTTGCTAATGATACCCGGACTTGCCATGTTTTATGGCGGATTGGTTCGCTCAAAAAATGTGCTTGGGACGATTATGCATAGTTTTGTTGCAATGGGGATCATCACGGTTTTATGGGTAATTGTTGGTTACAGCATGTGTTTCGGAGGAAACATTTTAGGTGGTTGGTTCGGATGGAATCCCGATTATTTTTTCTTAAAAGGGATCGATACAAAAGTGATGGATGCAGGAATTCCCGAGTATGTGTTTTCGATGTTCCAGGGAAAATTTGCTATAATCACTCCTGCACTGATAGCTGGAGCCTTTGCTGAAAGGGTTTCTTTTAAAGCCTACTGCTTTTTTATCGCATTATGGAGCCTGATAGTTTACAATCCCCTGTGTCACTGGGTGTGGGCTTCTGATGGTTTCCTTTTTAAGCTTGGTGCGAAAGGAGCCATTGATTTTGCAGGGGGTACTGTTGTACATATCTCAGCGGGTGTCAGTGGTCTGGTCGCTGCCTTGTACCTGGGTTCCCGCCGTGGGTATCCTTACCAGGTGATTCGTCCGAACAACCTTGTTATCACTATGCTTGGAGCCGGATTACTCTGGGTTGGTTGGTTTGGATTTAATGCAGGCAGCAGCATCTCAAGCGGACTAAGCACAGCTCAGGCCTTGACTGCCACCCAGGTTGCAGCTGCCTC
>QYQM01000070.1 GCA_007280905.1 Porphyromonadaceae bacterium
GTGGGTGTGAGTGTGGGTGTGGGTGTGGGTGTGGGTGTGAGTGTGGGTACGTCACTTCTTTATTTGAGCCCCTTGAGCCTTACTTGAGCCTTGCGCCTCGAGCCTTACTTGAGCCTTGCGCCTTGAGCCTTGAGCCTTATCTTAAGCACTCAACCTCGGCAACAGTCTTTGGTACCGCCTTGCCAAGCACCTTATAACCGGTTTTAGTTACAAGCACATCATCCTCGATGCGGATGCCTCCGAAGTCTTTGTATTTTTCAACTTCAGCATAATTGATGAAGCCGGTATGCTGGCCTTCGGCTTTCCATTGGTCAATCAAGGCCGGGATGAAATAGCACCCGGGTTCAACAGTGAGAACGAAGCCGGGTTGTAGCCTGCGTGCCAGGCGCAGGAAGGCAAGTCCGAACTGGCTGGCTGGCTGGATTTCATCATCATATCCCACATATATCTGACCGAGGTTTTCCATATCATGCACATCAAGCCCCATCATGTGTCCCAATCCGTGCGGGAAGAACAGGGCATGAGCACCGGCTGCGACAGCGTCATGAGGACTTCCTTTCATCAGACCAATCTCTTTGAGAGCATCGACCATGGCTCTGGCAGCAAGCAGATGAACATCTTTATAGAAAATACCGGGTTTAATGGCCGCTATGGCTTTGAGGTTTGCCTGTAAAACGGCCTCATAAACAGCTTTCTGCCTACTGTTGAATTTCAGTCCGACGGGAACTGTACGGGTAAGATCAGAAGCATAATGAAGGGAAGTTTCACACCCGGCATCCACCACCATCATCCGGCCCGGCTGAAGGATCTGACTATGATCATGATTGTGAAGCGTTTGTCCGTTCATACTTAGAATAACCGGGAACGAAACCGGTCCACCGTGGGCTAATGCAATCCCCTCAATCGTACCGGCAATCTCCTGCTCCCAGGTACCGGGCATAGCCATTTTCATTGCTGTGGTATGCATCAGGCAGGCGGTATCCACTGCCTTTTCGATCTCTATTATCTCATGCTGATCTTTGATCGAGCGCTGGGCAACCACGGCCTTGATCAGGCTAATAGATGATTTTGCCTTCAGACCGGCTGCGGGAATTTTAACCAACCGCTCAAGCTCGAGAATCGTTTCACCGCGATAGGGTGGTGTAACGTGAATTTCCCTTCCCTGACTGAGTGCTTTGGCAATCATTTTATCCAGATCGGCATAGGGAGCCGTATGGGTGACACCCACTTTGGTTGATAATTCTGCAATTGAGGGAAGAACACCCATCCAGATGATATCATCCATATCCACATTGTTACCGAAAATCCAGTCATGGCCGGAATCCAGATCAATCACACCAGCTAATCCGGTATGATCCAATCCGAAATAATAGAGGAATGTGCTATCTTGCCTGAAATGATACTGGTTTGCCGGGTAATTGAAAGCGGCATCCACGTTTCCGGGCAATAAAATGAGTCCGCTGCCCATGTTTTTGCGGAGCTGGGCTCTTCTGTATACGTAAATCTGTGATTCAAACATGACCGAAATATTTAAAAACGAACGAATATACAGCAATTCATTAACCTCTTTACTGCCGTGGAATGGTTTTTATCCGGATTTTGCGTATATTAAAGCGGATTAGATAACAGATGCCCTACCGAAGATTACCGACAACCGATGTGGCCAGGCTTAAGGCCCTGCACTCCTGCACGCGCATGGCAGAGATTTCAGGATTGGACCAGCTCGCCTTCCCTGCTCAATATATCCATACCTTAAGAAACATTATCAACAAACTCGAAGGAGCAAAGCACCAGCAGAACCAGGCAAGGAGGCATCAGATTGCATTTAACCGGGAGCACCAGCCAAACGTGGTTAAAACCCGGTTGTATTTGTCGCACTTTATCCAGGTGCTCAATTTTGCGATCATCCGGGAGGAGGTTCCGGAATCCGCAAGGGCATTCTACGGTTTGGAAGATTACGGAAACCGGCTGCCCAACCTCAGGAGCGATGCGGACATCCTCGAATGGGGCAAAAGGATCATTGATGGAGAAAATCAGCGTTTTAAAAAGGGAGGTATCCCGATCATGACTCCGAATATCGCCCGTGTTAAAGTCTGGTATGACCAGTTCAGGGATGGATATTACAATCAACTGACCGCCAATAAAACAACCATGCGTGCTGATCAGAAAATGATAGAGATCCGTAAGGAAGTTGATACCCTGCTCGCTGCTGTTTGGGATGGGATCGAAAAATTTTATAGTGCCTATCCTGAGTCCGAACGGCGGGAGCTAGCTGAGGCATACGGAATTGTATGTGTTTTACGCAAGGGCGAGAAGGAAACCCGCTAGTGCTGCTTTTTCAGCAGGTCGTCGATTTCCTTTTTCAGAACTTCGAATTCCTCTTTCTTAAATCCCATCGAGTTCAGTACCAAGGTGCCCTCCCTGTCAAACAGGTAATTCCTCGGGATGAACCGGGTGGCAAATTTCGAATACACTTCCTTCTTTTCATCCAGATAAAAGGGCATGGTCCACTTTTTCTTTTCAACAAATGCCTTTACTACTTCTGCCTTTTCTGCCCTATCGATAATCACAAGCACAAAATCCTTATTATCCTTGTATTTAGCCCAGATATCCTTCTCAACAAGTGGTAATTCCTGATTACAAGGCCTGCACCAGGTAGCAAAGAAATTGATCAGGACAACTTTCCCATACAGATCATCTGAGCTTAAAGTTTTACCGTCGAGGGTCTTTACAGTGAATTCCGGTATATCCGAACCCACTTTAAGAAGGTTCGCAGTATCCTTATCTGTTTGGCTATAAGCAGTTTGCATAATCAATGCCACGATCAGAAGAGAGAGTAGTTTTTTCATATTTAACGAATTAGATGACAAAGATAAAACCAAAGATAAAACCACGGAGACACGGAGAAACACGGAAATTAACCATTATCTCTGTGATTCTCTGTGTTCTCCGTGTCTCCGTGGTAGATTTTTGGGGTTTTACTGTTCCGGTAAAAATACACCACTGCGGAAATACTCAATACGAGCGCCGGTATAGCCCAGATCCAGGCTTCAGGGCCGGTACCGATTTTATCGAGTTCTGCGGGATCAAACTGGTTGCGGAAGAAATAGGTTAAGGTAACCGGCAGGAAATTATTAATAATATGGGCTAAAACCGGATACCAAATGTTACCCGACCAAAAGAACAGGTAACCAAAAAGAACACCTAACACGAAACGGGGAAGAAATCCATAAAACTGCATATGGAAAGCCGAGAAAATAATGGCGACAAAGATGATGGCAACATGAGGATTCCGGAACCACCGGTGGAAAATCTTCTGTAAAACTCCCCGGAAAAAGAACTCCTCGCCAAAGGCGGGAATCAGAACAACCATCAGTACATTAACCAGATAGCCGGAAAATGTGTTGACTGTCAGAAAAGCTTCAGTCAGATCGCCGGCTTGCGCTTCGGCACTTTTCATCCAATCCTCGACACCCGAAAGAAATCCGGGCAATCGCAGTTCCTGGTTTAGTACTGACAGGAGATTCAGAACAGGCAGAATCAGCACCGTCAGAACAAGAACTACCGTAACCCGCTTTCTGTCAGGACTTTTATTGATATTCAAATACAGCCATGGATCTCTCACGACAAACCATCCGAAGATAATCGGAGGAATTACAAACATCGAGAGGGATTGGGTAATCTGCAGAAATTTCAGTAATGGGACATTAGCAGGATCGGTCACATCCAGGAGATTCATCCACTCGGTGAGTGGAACCCTGAAAAGCACGATTCCCGCTACGATAGCCAACAGCATGACAACCAGCACACTGATAACGGTAATCAGTGTAAACATCAACAATTGAATAAACGGATGGTGTGAACTCAAATATTGGTTTTCCATGATTGGCAAAACTACAAAAAATGTTCAAGCCGGCCGGGATGGAAAACCATACCCGGGCCGGCCATGAACAAATAAACCAATCGATAGAAATGAAGTCAGAGATTCCAATTCAGAATTCCGAATGCCGAAGTTGGAGATTCAAGTATTTATGAAGTACAGAATTACAACTTCAGGGTGACCTGAATCTCGTACCTCGGAACTCGGAATTCTAAATTGGAATCTCATCTCTTTTACTTCTGAGGTGTCTCATTCCTGAGTACCCGCGTGAGACCATCTGGTGTCATGATCCATTCCGCTCCAACGAGGTCACCTGACCAGGTATCTTCTGAATTCTGAACGGCATACAACAAATATTTCAGGCTCTTGTCAAGATAAACAATTGTACCAGCCGGCAGGTTGATAGTTACCTCCACTTCCTGAGCATGGAACCGGTTGCTCTGCGACAGTCGATAAACCGGATCGAGCCCCAGAACAGAATCCTGTAGGGTGCAGGAATAGTTGATCTGCTCAGCGTATTCCTTTGCATCATGGTAATTGATAGCGCGGGCCGTTTTCCTGATCCGGATACCCGTTGCCGAGTCCTGGCAATACTCAATTCTCACGGTAGGCTGGATCAGCAGGTTAACCGAATCATTCTGGCGGTCGAGCCAGAACCGGCTATGATAATTGAACTCGGTCCTATTTTCGCTTCTGTCGATGGGGTATGGTAATGATTTTATTATCAGTTTTTTACTTTGAGGTATTGATAATACTTTTTCAACGGTCGTCCTGCCTTCTGATGAGTATTGGACGCCTTCGTTAATACCGAGAACGATCAAAACGATCAGGGTGATCACCCATATACCGGAAAGACTGAAGGTACCGACCCTGTCACTGGCTTTGAACCGGAAAATGACCTTAACCACTCCGTAAATCAGGCCAATCAAAGGGATGGCAACCAGAAGAATTAGACCGATCACGGCAATTGTTGCAGCGGTTGGTGAAACAAAGAATCCGACAGCATCACCCAATCCAATGTTATTCAGGTTCCAGTCGGAATTGATAAACCAGGCTTTCCCACTGACTGCCAGGCCGATCATGGATCCGAGGATGGCAACACCGGCGATGATGAATGAGAAGGCGATGATAAACCCGATAATCTTGAAAAAAACCAGTATCAGTTTTGCAAAAGCCCTCACCATCCGGCCGATAAGGGTTCCCTGGCTGCCTCGCCTGACTGGTTGCTGCCGATAATCAGGAGCTGCCGGGTCATAGGGATACTCCTGCCGAACCTGGCGCTCAATATTAAAGACATTGACCGGTTCCCCATACATTTCTAGCTTTTCAGCTGCTGTGCGGGCTTCGGGCACCCCAACCCAAAGGACGAAATAGATCAGGATACCAGCTCCGTAAGCCAATGTAAAGACTACAAACAGAATCCTGACAAAAAGCGGATCAACTTTGAAATAAGCTGCCAATCCGGAGCAGACACCTGCGATCCGTTGGTTGGATGGATCACGGTACATCCGACGCCCGCGGCCGCTATAAGGGGGTGGCATGGCCGGTCCGGCTTCCTCATCCCCGGCATCTACGATCTCTTCCGGTTCGCCCATGATTTCAATGACTTCCTTAGCATCCGCGAGATTGATCACCTCTTTACCCGGAACCAGCTTTTCCTGAAACAGTTCGGCCATGCGGGTCTCAATGTCATTCAGAATTTCTGATTCCCCCGGAACCTGGCTGAAACGTGACTGCAACTGGTCAAGGTAATTCCTTAAAAGATCATAGGCATCGTCGTCGACATGAAGGACTAATCCGCCCAAATTGATTTTTATTGACTTTTTCATTGTAGCGGGATTAGGCTTGTTGGTTAATCAGTGCGACGGCTTTCACCAGATCCTCCCATGAAGAATCCAGGTCCTTCAGAAAATCCCTGCCGGCATCGGTGAGCTTATAATATTTTCTTGGTGGCCCCTGGGGTGACTCTTCCCATCGATAGCTCAGCAGGCCGGCATTTTTTTGGCGGGTCAGCAACGGGTAGAGTGTTCCCTCCACCACAATCAGCCTGGCATCTTTCAGTTTACGAAGGATATCCGTTGCATAACAATCCTGCTGATTCATGATCGTAAGGATGCAATACTCCAACACACCTTTTCGCATTTGGGCTTTTACGTTTTCAATTTTCTCGTTTTCCATGACTTATAATTATTAATCTCTTTTTAAAGAACCGAGGCCCGAAATATTCTTGTGAATCTCAGGTTCGCCCCGGTAACGGACTGAGCCTATCCCTGAGATTGATACATCGAGTTTGTCTTTAGCATATACGCGGGCACCTCCGGCACCTGACATGTCGACTTCAACATCATTGGCCATCAGATCAAGGGCATCGATATCACCGGCACCTGATAACTGAATACGCAATTCATCAACCTTACCCCTGAAATCGCATTCTGAAGCACCCGAAAGATCGATTTTCAGGCTCTTGGCTTCGATTCCAAAATCGAGCCGTGCAGCACCTGTCGCCAAAATATTAAGCGATCCCAGTCGAAGCACCGAGTCGGATACCATCTTAATCGCTCCCGACAATTCCATCTTTTCCAAATCTTTTATCCCGATATACAGGTTCTTGTCACGGGCTTGTAAAATATTGAGCCGGGTTTCAATCCGCAGGGTCGATCCCTCTTCACTTACCTTTACGATGTCATACAGGTTTTCGTCTAATTCCATCCGTAACGAAGGTTTGTCGGATGGCTCAAGAAAGACATGGAAATTACCGGAGATAACCAGGCGTGTGAAATTTCCGATTTTTTGATCGCGGGTTTCCACTTTGCCATTTCCGATTATCCCCCCCTGGCAGCTTGTGAGTATCACTAAAGCAAGTGACAACAACATCAACCAGCCTGATTTGTATATTTTCGTTTTCATGATTCTGCGAGTATCAGAAATAATTGGATCCCGTCTTCATTTCGCTGATTTGTTCCGGGGTGGTGGCCTGCGGCAAGGCAATCCAGAGGACGATATACAGCAGGAAACCGAAGCCCATGAATAGGCCGATTACAAATAGGATGCGGAGCAGCAGGGGATCGGTATTGAAATAATAGGCCAATCCTGAGCAAACACCTCCGATCGATTTATCCTGACCATCGCGATACATCCGGCGGCTCCGGCGGCCTCCGGCATAATGGTTGGAATAGGATTGCGAATAGCGCTGACCGCCTTCATGACGGCCCCCGATATCTTCAGGTGCACCAAGCACTTTTAATACTTCACGTACATCGTCGATGGAAATTACCTGACGCAGCGGTTTTAATCGCTCGGTAAAAAGTTCCGACATCCGTGTTTCAAGATCATGCATCACTTCGCGTCCTTCAACGCTCGACATGAATTGCCGCTCAACGGCATTCAGATAGTCTCTCAGAATTTCATAGGCATCATCATCAATGTTGAAAATAGTGCCTGCCAGATTGATTTGAATTGTCCTTTTCATAACACACTAGTTTAATTGTTCAGAATACTTGCTTTAACATTGTTATCTCCTATACAAAGATATATTTATATATTGATACCTTGTATCACATAGTACTAAATATATTTAAATAATATTAATAATTGGCTGATTATCAGGAATAAAGTTTTCATTTGGAGAGATAATTGAGATCAAACATCCACGATTCAGTAACGTTTCCTGAATTGTCTTCCGATAAGCGGCTTTCACTGAACATCCAGCTTTCCAAGGGCTGAGCTGCTTCATCGAGGTAATTGGTTTCCAGCATCCAGGGTTCAACCGAACCAGCTGATTCTTCGCTCAGATATTCCAGTTTAAACATCCAGCCTTCAACAGGTTCGCCCCGGATATCATCACCGGTTAATTTAACCGTATGGGTAAAATGTCCAAATGCCGGACGGCCTGAGCGCGAATATTTGTCTTTATCGGAATAAGCTTGTTCGTTAAGGGCAATTCCTAAAAGAACTACCGCAGCTATTTTTATCAGGTTTATTGTTTTCATTTCCCTATTCATTTGGATTGTCCTTTTCATAACACACTAGTTTAATTTTTAAGAATACTTGCCTTAACATTGTTGTTTCCTATGCAAAGATATATTTAATTATTTGTACCTTGTATCACATAGTACTAAATATTTTTAAATAGATTTATTAATTACCTGATTATCAATGACAAAATTTTCATTTAGGCATTAAAAAACCGGCATAGCCGGCTTGGTAGATAAAATTGAAGCGGAAAAATGAAGAATTGGAACGCTCTTACTCTACGAATTCGATCCACCCATAGGGATCGGGCAGGTCGCCCGTCTGAATTCCGGTAAGCTTTTCATACAGTTGCCGGGAAATAGCACCGGGTTCATCATTCTTACTGATCTGATATGTTTTACCGGTCGATTCATCCACGATAGAGCGCACCGGGCTGATAACCGCGGCCGTTCCGCATGCACCCACCTCATCAAAGGTATCGAGCTCTTCAACGGGAACGGGCCGGATCTCCACATTCATACCCATATCTTTGGCAATCTGCTGGAGGCTCTTATTGATGATGCTCGGCAAAATGGATTTTGATTTAGGGGTAACGTAGGTATTATTCTTAATGGCGAAGAAATTAGCCGGACCCGCCTCATCGATGTATTTCTTTTCCCGGGCATCCAGGAACAAGACTGATGCATAACCTTTCTTATGTGCCACATCCAGGGCACGCAAACTGGCTGCATAATTTCCTCCCACCTTGATGTAGCCCGTTCCCAGCGGCGCAGCCCGGTCATAGGTGCGGGTAATCATCATGTTTACCGGCCTGAATCCCTCCTTAAAATAGGGCCCGACGGGTGTGACAAAAACCAAAAACAGATATTCAGAGGCCTCCTTAACACCCACCTGTGCACCCGAACCGATCAGTAAAGGCCTGATATAGAGTGAGGCTCCGGATCCGTAAGGAGGAACAAATCTTTTGTTCATCTGAACAGTCGTGAGGATAGCCTTGTGAAAAAGATCATCCGGGACCTCAGCCATCATGATACCTTCGGCTGAAGTTTTCATACGCCGGCTATTCTCATCCCATCGGAAAAGCCTGATTTGGCCATCTTTGCCCATAAAGACTTTCATCCCTTCAAAAGCTTCCTGCCCATAATGGAGAGCGGTAGCTGCCATATGAAGGTTAATATATTCAGATGAAGATATTTCGAGTTCGCCCCATTGCCCGTTGCGATAATAACACCGTACATTGTAATCGGTTTTGATATAACCAAAGGGAAGCGATTTCCAGTCGAGCGTTTCCATAATTATATTGAAAAGTTAATTTTTTAGAATGACCAAATGTAGTAAAATTGTGCCACCTAAATGCTGATATTACCACATAGATCGACACAGAAACAAAGATGAAGGAACTGGTATTCGTAACAAACAATAAGCACAAACTCTCCGAGATCAGACAGATCCTCGGTGATTATTGTAAAATCATGAGCCTCGAAGAAATTGGATTTTCCGAAGAAATTGAGGAAACGGCACCTGATCTTGCAGGGAATGCCTTGCTGAAGGCCAGGCATATCCATAACCGTTTCGGTTGCAATTGTTTTGCAGATGATACCGGCCTTGAAGTTGATGCGCTCGATGGTGCTCCCGGAGTTTTTTCGGCCCGGTATGCCGGGGAAAATGCCACCTATGCCGATAATGTTAAAAAGCTCCTGGAGGCATTAGCCGGTAATCACAATCGTACAGCCCGGTTTCGTACCGTGATTGCCCTCATCCTGGATAATCGTGAATATCTGTTTGAAGGCCGGGTGGAGGGTGAGATATTAACTGAGCCATGCGGCCTTACCGGTTTCGGTTACGACCCGGTTTTCAGGCCCTTAGAATCAAAAAAATCATTTGCCGAGATGTCAGCTGAAGAAAAGAATGTAATTTCCCATCGTGGTCGCGCTACAGCCAAACTGCAAACGTTCCTCAGCCTAACTGTTAAAGAGGCAAAATAAATGCGTTAAATTAGAGTTAGAGTAGTATCAAGAGGTCCTCGCCTGTCGAGTTTCGTTTAGCGTCAAGGGGTCCCCGCTTTCGCGGGGATGACAACGCTTCGATTTGAATTTTACATAGTTATGCAGAAAATATTTATCTTATTGATTTTACTGGTTCTTGCAGTTCCCGGACAGTCCCAGACTCGCGTTGGAGAGTGGCAGGATCATTTTTCTTTCAGTCAGGCAATCAGTTTGGTTGAAGCCAGGGGTATCATTTATTGCGCCACCCGTAGCGGCCTGTTTTCTTATGATCCTGCCACCACGAAAATCAGCAAATGGTCGAAAATCAATGGGCTCAGCGATCTCGAAATCTCTTGCCTGGCGTATAGTGAGGATCATAACATGCTGATTATCGCTTATACAAATTCCAATATCGACCTGCTCCGGAATAACCAAATCATCAATATTCCGGATATCAAGCACAAAATGATGACCGGTAGTAAAAAGATAAACAGCATTCTGGTTCAGGGCGATGATGCCCTGTTATCCTGCGGATTTGGTATCATCCGGTTGAATCTCACGCGTGATGAGGTGGCATCAACCTATTTTATCGGTCCTGATGGTTCTCATCTGGCCGTCTTTGAAACAGCCATATTTAATTTTGATTCCATTTTTGCAGCCACAGAAAAAGGAATCTTCAAAGCCGATATCAATGATCCGGAACTTGAAAATTACCGGGTCTGGACACCTGTAACCGGTCAGCCTTTTCCGGGTGAAACATTTAACCACCTGGCATACAACGACGGCAAACTTTGGGCTTCCCACCTGAGCACCACCGGGGATGTGGATTCAATCTATACCTACAATGGGTATGAATGGACCTGGTTTCCAAGGTATTACAATGATATACGCCGCATGCAGTTTGAAGACGGGCAGGTTATCGTTGTCAGTGCATACCAGATCAACCTGATCAGTCCGGATGGCATATTGCAACGGCACATCGTGAGTTATGGTAGCAAGGATCTGATGAACCCGAATGATTTCCTCTTAGATAATCAAGGGAAACCTTGGATAGCCGATCGAGATTTCGGCCTGATCTACTCGCCTGATTTTGTAACTTATACAAAAATAAGGCCTGCCGGTCCATGGGACCGTAAAACTTTTGATATGGTAATCGCCGATGGAGATCTATGGATAGCCGGTGGAGCTTATGATGCCTCATGGAACAATATCTGGAACATCAGCGGAGTATCGGCCAAACTCGATGGCACCTGGAAGGTGTTCAACCCGATCACCGTTTCCCAAATGGGACAAATCCGTGATATTGTGCGGCTGGCAGTTGATCCGGCCGATCCGCACCATTTGTATGGCGCTTCATGGGGCTACGGGGTTGTAGAATTCAAAGACGGCGAATATGTCGGAATTTTCGATGATACGAACACCGATGGTGCACTACAGAGTGTATTCCCGGGAAATCCGTATCTCCGTATCGGCGGACTCGCATTTGATTCGAAGAACAACCTGTGGGTAACCAATTCCAGTGTACCGTCACCGGTATCGGTCATGAAAAAAGATGGCACCTGGAAAAGTTTCCCCTATGGTCAGTATCTCGGGGATGCCTTTACCGGCCCGATCGTAATCACTCCGGGTGATGTCAAGTGGATCCTGCTGCCCAAAGGCAACGGGTTGTTTGCGTTTGATAACGGTAAAGACATCGATGACGTTGCTGACGACCGTATTGTGAGGATGCCGCTAAGAGTTACATTTCCTCCGAAAAACACCATTAAGATACTGAACGACATTTATTCTATGGCTGTTGATCTCGATGGAAGGCTGTGGATTGGGACCAGCTCAGGGGCTGTGGTCTATTATAACCCTTCGGCCGTTTTTTTATCATCTGATTTTTACGCTTCCCAACCCAGCGTGAACCAGGGCGACACCTTGTATCACGGGCTGCTAGCAACCGAAATTGTGACCGCCATAGCAGTTGACGGAGCCAACCGGAAATGGTTTGGCACCAGGAATTCAGGTGTTTTTTTAACCAATGCCGATGGAACCGAAACGATTCAATCGTTTAATGTCACCAATTCGCCCTTGCCATCGAATGAAATCATATCCATCGTGATTGACAATCAATCCGGTGAAGTATATTTTGGCACCGAGGGAGGTGTCATATCCTACCGTGGAACTGCAATCCGGGATGATCTCTACATCGGTCCGGTTTATGCCTTCCCCAATCCGGTGAGGCCTGGTTATAACGGCCCCATTACTGTGAAAGGAGTACCTTCGGAATCAGTGGTAAAGATCACCGACCTCACCGGTAACCTGGTTTTTGAAGGGGAGAGTGTCGGGGGGCAGATTACCTGGGATGGCAATGAGCGATCGGGCCAGCCGGTGGTTACGGGCGTTTATCTGGTTTTTGCATCCACAACGGATGCATCGAGAAAAGCAATCACAAAGATTCTGATCGTTCGCTAACCATGATTGAAAAAACCCTCGGAATTGTTCTCAAACAGATCAAGTACGGGGAAACCAGCATTATCGCCCACCTGTATACCCGTCGTTGGGGCCGGATAGGAATTATGGTGCCCGGTGCACGTACTTCATCAAAAAACCGGAAGGCTTACCTTTTCCAACCGCTGACCATACTGGAACTGGAAGTGTATTATAAGGCCAATCGCGACCTGCAGAATATCAAAGAAGTCAAAAACCACAGTCCGTTTATGCATCTGACCGGCGATCCGGTAAAAAGTTCGGTAGCACTTTTTCTGGCCGAGATACTGAATAAAGCACTCCGTGAGGAGGAGCCCAATGAAGAATTATTTGATTTTCTGAATAGCCATATCCAATTTCTGGATCTCACAGATCAGGGTATCGCCAATTTTCACCTCTATTTTCTGCTCCGGTTATCGCGCCATCTCGGATTTAATCCGGGAATACCACCAGCTCAGAGCGATTTATGGTTTGACCTGGCCCACGGCACTTTCACCACTTCCCCGCCCCTGCACGATTCATTTCTTACCCCTGAATTGACCACCCTTCTGATCCGGTTTCTGTCGGTTCAGGCTTCCGACCTGGCATCTATTGTTATCGACCGCAATAAGCGGATTGAACTTCTCGAAGGGATCCTGCGGTATTATTATCTTCATCTGGAAGGATTGGGCGAAATCAAGTCGCATACCGTTTTGCATGCCTTATTCGACTGATCGGGGTGCGCATTGCCGGAATATTTTTTTTCGTATTTTTGCATCCTCAATTGCGGCCTCATAGTTCAAGGGATAGAACGGAAGTTTCCTAAACTTTAAATTCAGGTTCGAGTCCTGGTGGGGCTACTTGGGTTTGTGTGTGGGTGTGAGTGTGGGTGTGCGTATGGGTATGTGCGTGTGGAAGAGGTAGTGGATCAATTATCTGGCTCCGTAGTTCAAGGGATAGAATGATAGTTTCCGGAACTATAGATACTGGTTCGAGTCCAGTCGGGGCTACACAACTGGAAAAGTGCCCTCTGTAAATCAATGACTTACAGAGGGATTTTTTTTATAAATCTAAGAGTAAAGGTAAAATGATTGGTTGAGCAACCCGACAGAGGATGTTTGCCGTTTGAGTTTACCAGCCTCCAGGAAAATTCATTGAAAATTACCAAAATGGTAACTTTTTTAGTATCTTTGTCGCAATTATTTACAAATCGATGAGAGTAATAGCTAAAAAGATACTTCGGGATTTTTGGGAGGAAAAAAATGATTCAAAAGAACAACTTAAGACCTGGTATAAAGAAGCTTCAAAAGCTATATGGCTTTCTCCAAATGATATTAAAGCTGCGTATCTACAAGCAAGTATTTTAAAAAGTGGAAGAGTAGTTTTCAATATATGTGGCAACAGATACAGGTTGATAGTCCGGATAAATTATCCAAGAAGGTGGGTTTTTATTAGATTCATTGGTACACATGCAGAATATGATAAAATTGATGCTGATAAAATTTAAAAGTCATGGAAATAAAAATTATTAAGACAGAAGAAGATTATAATCAGGCTCTAAAGAGACTTGAAGTTGTTTTTGATGCGCCGGTGGATACACCTGAAGGCGATGAGGCGGAACTATTAGGATTATTGGTTGAGAAATTCGAAGATGAACATTATCCGATTGAATCACCGGACCCGATTACAGCAATTAAGTTCCGGATGGAGCAGATGAATATGGATAACCAGGATTTAGCTAATGTGATAGGATATAAAAGCAGAGTTTCTGAGATTTTCAATCTTAAAAGGAAATTGACTCTTAAAATGATAAGAAGCCTTCATGAAAAGTTGAAAATACCCTATGAATCCTTAATTACATAATCCATCGCCCAACTGTTGTTTATCAATCGTTTTTAATGCTTTATTTCCTAAACTTTTCGACCTTTACAATAAACAGACCTTTACAATAAAATCGTTTTCAATAAATAATCTGTTATGACTCATAAACCATTAATGCTTCTGTTGCTGTCGGTTTTCCTCCTGATGGGCGGACTATCCGTATCTGCACAGAATAAGCCTGTCACCGCTCCAAAAGACTATGCATCTTATCCCTATTGGATTGACATGATGCAAGATCCGCACGGAAATTTCTTTGAGATTCAGAAGGCTTTTTACACCTACTGGGAAGGCCGCGAAGTCACCAGGGGAACAGGATATAAACCGTTCAAGCGTTGGGAATATTATTGGCAATACCGGATCAATCCGGATGGAACCTTTCCGGAACCTGGCCAGGTTTATCGCGAATACAATAATTATGTACAAACCCACCCGGTAGATGCCGGATTAAAAACCGGACAGGCTGTTTGGCAGGAACTCGGTCCGAAAAGTCGCGTTGATTATGGCGGATATGTAGGCGTAGGCCGTATTAATGCTATCGGATTCCATCCCACGGATACTGCTACGGTTTATATTGGCGCCCCCTCCGGAGGCTTCTGGATCACCCATGATGGCGGCCTTACATGGGCTTCACCTACCGATAATCTTCCAACGCTGGGTGTCTCTGCCATCCTGGTAAATCCAACCAGCCCGAATTTAATCCTGATCGGTACAGGAGACCGCGATGGCGGCAATTCTAATGGACTGGGCGTTTTCCGCAGTGATGATGGCGGACTGACCTGGCAGCAGTTTAATACCGGAATGGGAAATGTTACCGTCGGGATGTTTGCCCGGCCGGAAAGCAACCTGCGGTTCATTCTTGCCGCGGCTAACGGCGGAATCTTTAAAACCCTTGACGGTGGTGAAAACTGGACCAAAACATCACCGGATAACTCCAATTACAGGGACGTAAAATTTAAACCTGGCAGTATCACAATCGCTTATGCCACAGCAGACAACGGATTTTACCGTTCTGAAAACGGAGGTGATACCTGGACTCTCGTTCCAACCTCCAGCGGTTATCCGAATGGCGGACGACTGGTGATCGGGGTAACTCCGGCAAATGACAGCCTGGTTTATCTCGTTGGTGGAGCCGCTAAGTTTCAGGGTTGCTTCCTTTCGCGAAATTTCGGCCAGAGCTTCGTTACGCAATCAACCACACCCAATATTCTTGGATATGAATACGATGGTTCCGATGATAAAAGTCAAGCCTGGTACGACCTGATGATCCACATTGACCTCACCAACCCGCTGATCGTTTATGTTGGCGGCGTAAATATCTGGAAATCTGTTGATGGAGGCAAAAACTGGCAAATAGTAGGTCATTGGTGGGGCGACCGGACCAATGAAGTACATGCCGATCAGCATACGTTTGCCTTCAATCCGGCTAATAACCGGCTTTATGCAGGAAACGACGGCGGAATCTATTACACTGGCAATCAGGGAACTTCCTGGAAAGAGATCAGTGAAGGATTGGGCATCGGACAATTATACAAAATAGGAGTGAGCAACACCGATTCGAAAAAAATTACCGGGGGATTTCAGGATAATGGCAGCGCAACATGGACAGGCACCAACTGGTTAAATTCGGGTGGCGGCGATGGTATGGAATGCGCCGTCGATCCCTATGATGCACGCTATAGCTATACCTCGTTGTATTACGGTTCTCTTACCCGCTACTATAACAATTCCGGTGGACGCAATGTTGCCGCCAAAGGCACCAACGGTATCACCGAAGACGGAGCCTGGGTTACCCCTTTCCTCATCAGCGAAAGTGGTGGAAATACCATGGTTGTCGGATATAAAAACATCTGGATCAGCCAAAATGTAAAATCTAACGGAACGATCACCTGGACCAAAATATCCGACAATCTCGCCGGCAGGAATGATGTAAATATGTCAGTTCTGGAGCAATCACCTGCCGATTTTAATTTCCTTTTTGCAGCCCGGTCGGATAATAAACTTTTCCGGACCGATAATCTGCTGACTCCCCCGGTAGTATGGACAGACATTACCTCAAGGCTCCCCGTAAACGGAAATCCTTCCGATCTGGAATGTCACCCGTATGATCCCAATACCGTTTATATGGTGTTGAACCAGAAAGTGTATAAATCCACCAATAAGGGAAGCTCCTGGCAGAATATCTCCGGTAGTTTGCCGGCTATCAACATCAGTACCATTGTATTCGATAAAACCAGTAACGAAGGACTTTACATAGGCACTGATGCCGGAACTTTTTATAAGGATGCTGATAGGTCTGACTGGGTAATGTATGGTGAATCTTTTCCGGTTTCGGTTGGGGTATCCGAACTGGAGATCTACAATGATCCGCGTAACCGCGCTGAATCCCGCTTAAGGGCTTCAACATTCGGCAGAGGCGTTTGGGAAATTAACCTCGCCGAATCACACGCCGTTTTACCTCCTGCTTTGCTAACGGCAACAACGGTGGATTCAAATATTGAGCTGACCTGGGTTCCCCCATTTTATGAGCAAAACATCCAGGGTTACCGGATTTACCGGAACGGTGAGTTTTTGACCATGATCAGCGGAGTGAGCTTTACCGATATGAATGTTGAATCAGATGTAACCTTTACCTACAAAATTTCTGCACTATATATAGGTGGTATTGAATCGGGTTTCACAAACGAAGCTTTTGCCACAATCGTTTCCCCGATAGAACTTCCTTATAGTCAGCCATTTGAAAAAGGTACTGCTGGTTGGACAGCGAAGTTTTCCTATGAAGGCTGGAAATACGGGACCGCTGAAACGCTCGCGGTGACCGGTCGTGACGGGCATTTCTTTGCCGCAAACAGCGCCGCTGCCGGAGAAGGCGTTCAGGTAAAAGACTACCTGTTTACTCCTGTTATCGATTTGTCCAGCTATACCGGAAAAACCATTACCCTGAAATTTGCTTATACTATGCGCAAATACAGAACGTATGATAAATTCAGCGTGGTTTATCGCACTTCACCCGACAGTGTCTGGATTAAACTGGTTGATTTAAAACCGCCGAGTACCCAAGCCTGGGTTTGGGATACCACGCAGGTTAACCTTCCGGAAAAAGCCCTGACATCCAGGGCACAAATTGGTTTCTTTTATGATAATTCAAACCAATTTGCCTGGGGTGCAGCAGTTGACGATGTGGATCTTTTCGTGAATACTACCTCTGTTCAAACTATTGACAATCCTATCTCGATGAGAGTATTTCCCAATCCTAACCAGGGCCTGTTCAGTGTCGAATTAGCTTCCGGTGCAACAGGTAAAATCAAACTGCAGGTAGTCAATATCACCGGTCAGGTGATTCTCGAAAAGTGGTTTGAAAATAATTCGGGAACATTGGTGGAAATGATCGACCTTGGTACTCAGCCGAAAGGGGTGTATCAACTCACCATCCGGTCGAAATCCGCCGAATGGATACAAAAGATAACGATCCAATAGGCGAGAAATTAATAATGAAAACAATGGCCTCCCGTTTCATTGGTATCCTTATGATATCAATAGCTTTCGGCTCTGTGGCTTTTGCTCAGAACCGGAGTAACCCCGCCGTTACTGATTATGCTTCAAATCCACGGTGGATTGAAATGATGGAGGATCCTAAAGCTAATTTTTTTGAAATCCAGAAAGCCTTTTATACTTACTGGCAAGGCCGGGTTACCCATCGGGGCGATGGGTACAAACCATTCAAGCGCTGGGAGTATTATTGGCAATTCAGGGTTAATCCTGATGGGTCCTTTCCTCCGGCTGGCCAGATATTACGTGAATACGAGCGGTTTGCCGCTGAACAGCCGGAGGGGCCGGGATTCAAATCGGGCAATGCAAACTGGATCGAACTCGGTCCTAAAACCCGTGTTGACGTTGGTGGCTATGTCGGTATCGGCCGGCTGAATGCCATTGCCTGTCACCCATCGGATACCAGTATTGTTTATGCAGGGGCTCCCTCGGGCGGACTTTGGAAATCGACCGACGGAGGGAAAAACTGGGCGGTTCTCACGGACCGGATGCCTTCGCTGGGCGTTTCCTCTATCCTGATACACCCATCGAAGCCTGATGACATCCTGGTTGGAACGGGCGACCGTGATCACGGGGATGCCCGTGGCATCGGAGTCATTCACAGCACTGATGGAGGCACAACCTGGGAAATGTACAATAAAGGGATGGGTGAATTTACAGTCGGAATGATGGATCGGAGCGACTCCAACCCGGATTTTATTCTGGCAGCCACGAACCGTGGAATTTTCAAAACCTCCAACGGCGGGGCTCAATGGGAATTAAAATTCAATCCCGAAGGAGCTGCTTTTAAAGATATCAAGCTAAAACCGGGCAATTCAAACATCGCTTATGCAACCTCTGTTGGTGTTGTTGGTTTTTATCGCAGCGAAGATGCCGGCGAAACCTGGGTCCAGGTTCCTGATACCGCCGGAGTACCCACGCAAGGCAGATTGGTTATCGGAGTTACTCCGGCCGCCAGCAACCTGGTTTACCTGGTTTGCGGTGCAGCTGCTTATGTGGGCTGCTTTGTATCCCAGGACGACGGTAAAAACTTTATCCTGCAGTCGGCTTCTCCAAATATACTCGGGTATGCTTCTGACGGAAGCGATACCGGAAGCCAGGCCTGGTATGACCTGTCTATCTTTGTCAACCCTGTAAGCGCTCAGGAAGTCCATGTGGGAGGAGTAAACCTATGGAGATCGGATAATGGCGGAAAAAGCTGGAAAATTACTGGACACTGGACAGGCAGCGGTGCTGCCGAAGTTCACGCCGATCAGCACACTTTTTACTATAATCCGGTGAACAAACGGCTCTATGCCGGAAATGACGGAGGTATCTATTTTACCGATAACCGTGGAACTACCTGGAAAGAAATCAGTGTAGGGCTCGGAATCGGACAAATCTATCGTCTCGGGGTCAGTGTAACCAACCCTTATAAGGTGGTTACCGGCTTCCAGGATAACGGAAGTGCCACCTGGACGGGCAAGGAATGGCTGACTTCAGGCGGAGGCGATGGAATGGAATCCGCAGTTGATCCAACTGATTATCAGTATAGTTATACAACCCTTTATTATGGCACTATCACGCAATTATTATTTAATGGTTACAACCGCCAGGTTGGCGGCAATGGAACCGGGGGTATCGATGAAACTGGCGCCTGGGTCACTCCTTATCTGATCCATCAGGACGACGGAAACACCATGATAGCCGGTTATAAAAACATCTGGATCACTCATGACCTCAAAAATCCGAATACCCTTTCGTGGAAGAAAATCTCCAATAATCTGGCCGGAACCGATGACGTTTACGTGGCCGCACTGGAACAGTCGCCTGCCCAGCCGCAGATGCTGTATGTTTCACGTTACGACCGCAGACTGTTCCGAACCGACGATTTTAATAAACCAATCCCGGTTTGGATCGATCTGACATCGAATTTACCCATTGAAGCAACCCCAAGCGACCTGGAATGCCACCCGTTTGATCCGATGACCGTTTATATGACACTGGCCGGACGAGTGTTTAAATCGGCTGATAAAGGGGAAACCTGGACAGACATCAGCGGGTCCCTTCCTTATATTTCCATGAACACCATTTTCTTCGACGAATCAAGCGTGGAAGGGCTATACGTTGGAACTGATGCAGGCGTATATTTCAAAGATGCCGGAATGACCGACTGGGTATTTTACAATACCAACCTGCCTTTATCGGTTGAAGCAAGTGAACTGGAAGTTTATTACGATCACCTCGACCGTTCAAAATCCAGGCTGCGTGCTTCCACCTTCGGACGGGGATTATGGGAAACACCGCTGGCCGCCTCCGACCCCATTCTGCCTGCCACCTTTCTTGAGGCTGTCAATGGCAAAGACAAGATAACCCTATATTGGAACACGCCATTTTACCCGCAATACGTATCAAATTACAAGATCTTCAGAAACAATATCCTGTACGGCGTCAGCAGCACTCTATCCTGGTCCGATGATCAGGTTGAACACAATACAGACTATACCTATTATATCGTTGCAGAATATGCCAATTCTACTGAGGCAAAACCTTCCAACGCAGTATCATCCATCCTGATTGATCCCGCGACACTTCCCTATTCTGCAGATTTTGAATCCAGTACCGCGGGATGGACTTCTACCAAAACAGTTAACGGATGGAATTACGGCACTGCCGGCGAGCTCGGCATTTCCGGAAATGACGGATATTTTTTTGGCATTAAGGGTGTAGAATCGACTGCCGATAATAAAGTTACCGATTGCCTGATTTCCCCCGCCGCCGATCTTTCCTCGTACAAGGAGTCAGTGGTAACTCTGTCATTTGATTACAGTTATTTACGGTCTCCTGAATTTGGCAAATTGAATGTCGTTTACCGGGTTTCGCCTGACAGCACCTGGGTATCCCTGCTAAGCCTGAGCCCTCCAAATGCCAGCATTTATGCCTGGGACAGCGTAACCCTCATCCTTCCGGCTGAAGCGCTGAAGGCAGCCACGCAGGTTGGATTCCTCTATGAAAACCATGGAAACTCAATTGGAGGAGCCGGAATTGACAATATTCAACTGACCGCAAGATCAATGGGGATTCTTGAAAATAGTACCCGGATATCCTGCCGGATCTTCCCGAATCCAAATAACGGCATATTTCAGATTGAAGTAACCTCGAAACAGCCGGGCAAGATCAGCATTCAGATAATCAATCTGAATGGCCAAATAGTGCTTGATGAACAATTAAACAACGATAACGGTCAGATAATCAAATCCTTTGACCTCCGGAGTCAGGCCAAAGGAGTCTATCAAATCCGTATTCAAACCTCAGAAGGCAACCGGACCGAACAAATAATGATTAAATAGATCGACATGAACCTGTGAAAATATCCACCCTTATCCTTTCAATAGCAATGATTCCATTCGGGAGGAACTATTGCTCTTTACCCCTCAGCCAGGCTTCCTCCCCAAATAACCCCATTATGCAAAAACGATACTGCCTCGCGCTTGATCTCAGGAAGGATTCTGCCCTGATCAGCCAATACAAACATGTTCATACCAAAGAAGGCATCTGGCCCGAAATTCCAAGAGGAATCAAAGAGGTCGGGATAACTGATATGGAGATATACCTGTGGGACAACCGCATGTTTATGATCCTGGAAGTTCCCATGAACTGGGACTACGATTCGGAAATGGCCAGACTAGGCAAATTGGAGAAACAAGCGGAATGGAGTGACTATGTTTGGCAGTTCCAGCAGCTTCTCCCCTATTCTAAAAACGGAGAAAAATGGATCCAGATGGAAAAAGTGTTCCACCTGAATCCTGCCGGTATAAAAGGAACCGCAAAAGCTGGTTATACCGAGCCGACCTATGATAAACCCTCCAAACGATTTTGCGCGACACTGGACCTCAGGGATAACCCGGAATTAATCAGTCAATACCGCTATTATCACTCGCCCGAAGGACATTGGCCCGAAATATCCAAAGGGATCAGATCAGTCGGGATCTTCGATATGCAAATCTACCTTATCGGCAACAGGATGTTCATGATAACGGAAACGATACCTGGTTTTCAATGGAACGAGCAAATGCAAAAGCTGTCGACCCTTGAAAAACAGAAGGATTGGGAGGCCCTGATGAAAAAATTCCAGCAGGCACTGCCCGGAACAAAGGAGATAAAATGGGAGCTTATGGAAAATGTTTTTGATCTGAACCGTGATTTTTAGTTGCCTTTGAGCATCCCTTTAACCACATTCAAATCTCCATCAGTTTTAGCAGGTGTGATCTCCAGCAGTTTCGCCAGCAATTCGTAAATATGGACATTTTCGAAGGCAGGTTGCACAAATCCTTTCTTAAACGAAGGCCCGTCAGCATAGAAAATCCCATGCATATCCCGATTATCCGGATCATACCCATGCATCCCCAAACTATACTGCATCTTGCGCCTTGAGCCTTGCGCCTTGAGCCTTGAGCCTTGCGCCTTGAGCCTTGAGTTTATTGCCTTGTGCCTTATTTCGAGGCCCCATGCGCTATCGGCTTCAACTATGAGTTGCGGTATGCGCAAATGGGTCCCATAATGATAGCGGGCCGGCAGCTCTTCACGCTTCCATACTTTCAGGTGCGGAGTCGATCTGAGCTGGTTGTATACCTCATCCAGATAAGCAGGCTCCGGTTCCAGGTTGATGACAGGATTGCCCCCGTTTATTCTTTTTATCTTTTTCAGATCTAAAATATCTTCGAGAAAAACCTGCTGTCCTTCAGGAATATAACCCATTCCATGGTCCGAAAGGATGATCAGGTCAATTCCCAGGCCGGACTTCTTTTCAATTCTTTTCAATACATCCGTCAGGACCCCCACCAGCCGGTCGAGTTTCTTTACTTTCTCTTCCGTTTCCTTGCTGACCGGGCCAAAGTCATGACTCGTTTTATCGGGTTCATCGAAATAGAACATGATCAGTGCCGGCCGTTCATTTGAAGGGAGAGATAACCAGCTGAATACGGTATCGATCTGCTGTTTAAAAGGGAATCCCTCCTCATAAATTTTTCTATTTTCCGGGCGGTAACGCTCATTGCTTTCGGTACCCACCCAGAAATAAGATGCTGTTCTGACTCCTTGTTTTTCAGCCGTTTCCCAAATGGCTTCCCCTTCCCAGAAAATTGAATCCTCCACGGCCTGGCGATCCCCCATACGGAAAACACGGTCGAGCTTCGGATCATAAAAACTATTCTGTACGATACCATTATGATCAGGATAGAGGCCCGTAGCGATGGCGTAATGATTCGGGAAAGTTTTAGTCGGATAGCTTGGCTTCAACGATTCTGCTCTGCAGCCTGCTTTGGCCAGCCGGTCGAGGTTTGGGGTATGATAAATTGCAGGATAGTCCCACCTGAAACCATCCATCGACAGGACTACCACACAATGATTATCTATCACACCCGCAATCAGAAAAGCTGGAGTCATCAGGAAGGCAAAGAGACAAAGGCGAAGTTTTTTTAACATAATGTATGACGGTTGGCAAATGGTTTACAAAAGAAAGCCCCGTTAATATTAGCGGGGCTTTACAATTATGTTCGCAAATTAGTTAAAAATATATCTGATCGAAAGTTGTGCCTGCCATCTCGAACTCAGCAGCCCAGAGTCATCAATTCCCATAATACTGCCTTTAGGCTTGGTAAACGAGAATTGCGGAGTGGTTCCATCGCTCTTGAATCCTTGAAACTTGATCAGCGGGTAGGTACTGTAATAAGCCCCTGAAGCATAATATATGCGGCCCCAATCTTTATTGATCAGGTTACCCAGATTGTATACATCCAGACCGATTTGCAAGGTATTGCGTTTGCCTCCTACATTAATGTAGAAATCCTGTGCAATATGTAAGTCAAAGATGTTGGTAAACGGAACTCTTGAATGATTCCTTTCAACATAATTCCCTTTACGGGTGCTAAGATATGCATCGCTATTAATGAATGCTTCGAGGTCAGTCCACTGCTGGGCAGCAGAGAGGGTTACATCGCCCGCACTGTTTTTCAGGTCAACCAGGAAAATATCACTTTGATCTTTAGGAACATACATCAGTTCAAGACTTTGGTTGTCCTCTCCCAGGTACTTTGAGGAACCATCGGCGTAACCATATGAGAACCTCTCGCCGGACTGACCGGTGTAGAAGAGGGATATCGTAGTTGCGGCATGATTGGCATAATCGATCTTATAGGATAAAAAGCTTACAATACGATGACCCAGGTCGAAATTGGAGATGGACAGATCGAGGTCGTTTTTCCCGCGAACGTTCGGAACACGCCATTGCGAAGAGTTCTGCGAAGAAACACCGTCGTTCATAGAATATGCACGGCCGAATGTATAGGCAACGCTACCCGAGAATCCTTTGGAGAAATTCTTGGTTAGCTGACCGGTAATATTATATGAATAACCTTTGTCGGTATTCGTTCCTAAAATAATATCGGTGTAGGCCCTGTTCTTATTGGTATTGGGATCTTTGCCAAGGGCAATCTTCGACCAGATCGGACGATCGTCGCCGGTACCGGTAAGAGAATCAGTCTTGACATAGGCCAGATTATAATACATGATATTATTGATGGTTTTGGAGAAAGTAAAGTCAATTGTTCCGACCAATCCCCAGGGAAGCTTTTTGTCAAGGGCAATTCCGGTACGGAAAATTTTTGGGAATTTGAAATCCTTCGCGAAGATATCCACCTGTCCTGACGGTTGGGTGGGTGGCAGTGACGGTTGATTGTTCCACTCGTGATTAAACAGCAATTCAGGTGAACCAGCGGCAGTAACCCTCATACCTCCTGTGATGACGGCATTATTCTGGAATGAAGCTCCCGGCCATACATAAGGAATGCGGCTGGTAAAGAGTCCGGCACCTCCCCTGATCTGAAGGGTTTTATCTCCCAGAACATCATAGTTGAATCCAACGCGCGGGTTGAGCATGATTTTGGGTGACGGAGTCTGCCCGGTTTTTGCACTTTTCAGATCCCAGCTCTTTTCTACTAAAATCGGAATTACATTATCATTGAAATCAGCATTGACTAAAGGCTGATCCAGGAACATAGGTATATCTGCACGCAATCCGTAAGTCAGGTTAAATCTGTCACTGACCTGGAACTTATCCTGAATATAGAAACCGAATTGAACCGCTTTAAAGTTGGCAGCTGCCACTGATCCGTCGCCGGTAATATTATCAACTGCCGAAAATGTACGGTCGTATTGGTAAGCAGGTTTATCACCAAGAAAATCGGCGATACTGTTGAACTGGTAAGAACCGAAATTCTGGCGGATGAACAGGTTGTACATCTTGTAAAACTCATTATGTGTACCAATAGTAATGGTATGCTTTCCAAAGTTCATGTCAAAATTGTCGGTCAGGGTAATAATATCCTGCTTCAGGTCATTTGCGGTTGAGAACTCTTCCGAGCCAAAGTAAATGTTGCTGTTGCCATCTTTAATCCTTACATATGGGAAATTATTACCAATCGGATCTCTGTCATCCCTGACAAAAGTCAGGCCTAATATCAGGTTGTTACTTAACCTGTCGTTGAAATTGCTTTTAAGTTCAACGGCTGATGAATTGGTAGTTGACGGGAAGAGGATACCGGAATTGGAGTATCTCAGGTTCGTTGTGCTCGAGTTACCCGGGCTAACCGAAACACCCCTTGTGTATTGATGCCTGATCATCAGTTTGTGCACTTTGCTGATATTCCAGTCAATGCGCCCGAATAACTTGGTTCCGTCAAGGGTCCTGCTGGCACCATCATAAACGCCCGGATCATATCCCCAGGCAACCAGTTTGTCGTTCAGCTGAGTCAATTCCGCTGCGGTGACTGTACCCTGATAAGTGCCAAAATCAAATGGCTGGGGTGTTTCCTCTTTCTGAATTTCAGCATTAACAAAGAAGAAGAGTTTATTCTTGACAATCGGACCACCTAATCTGAATCCATAAATGCTTGAATTAAAGTTAGGAAGGTTAATCCTCTGCTTGGAAGTATCATCAGTAGGGGTTTTTCCTGCCAGTGTTGCATTTCTCATATAATAGTAAGCCGATCCCTGAATCTCGTTTGTGCCCCGGCGTGTAACGGCGTTAATGCCGGCACCTGCAAAACCTCCGATTTTCACATCAAACGGAGCGACCTGAACGGAAAATTGTTCAATGATGTCAATACTGAACGGAGAAATACCGGCCTGGCCTCCATTGGTTCCCTGGTCAGTCAATCCAAAAACATCGTTACTGACAGCTCCGTCAAGATAAATTGAATTGAAGCGGTTATTCGTCCCGGCAATTTCAATACCGCCCAACTGGGTTACCCTGGCCTGAGGAGTTAACCGGGTAAAGTCAGTAATGCCCCTTGCAATGCTGGGCATACTTTGAATTTTTTCAATGGTGACATTAGTTTCCGTTCCTGTACTGTTCCCATCGAAAACATCCTTATCGCCACGTCGGCCAACTATGGCAATTTCGCCTAGCCTGACTTCCGTATTCTTTAACTGAACATTGATACGGTAAGTCTGCCCCAAAGTGAGGTAAATGTTCTCCTGGGTCCACGACTCAAAGCCTACAAACGTAACTTTCACCGTGTAAGGTCCTCCAACCTCCATGTTCGGCAAGCGATACAAACCACCAGCATCGGTGCTGGCACCAAATAGCGAACCGGTTGGAACGTGCGTTGCAATTACCGTTGCTCCGGGCAACGGTGAACCATCCGGGTTGGTAACTTTACCGTTGATCCCGGAGGTTGTGATCTGGGAATAGCCACTGACCGCAGTGAACACACCCAAAGCAATGAATAATAAAAACCTGATTAAATTTCTCATACACAAAAAGTTTAGGTTATAATAAATTGATTGACTACATGTTACTTTGGAAAAAAATCTTCTGCATCAAAAGAAACGATTTTCCCCAAATCCAACCTAAAATAAACATTAAGTTTTATCTGCAAAGAGATTTATCTACTCTGTTATCAACATGTTTTTATATCCACAACATTTTTCACCCGTTAACTCTTTTTGAATTCTATAATTCTTTAACTTAATTAAATATTTTACCTAAATTCTTTTTTATCAACTCATTACGTAACCAATGAAAAAGAAAATTTTACTCTTGGGGCTACTTATGGCAGGCCTGGTCCTTGCCAACGCCCAGGTTACTGTTACCTCCTCAACAGGCCTTTATGAGGAACCATCGTTAAAATCAATAAGAATTGCCACCGTCATCGAAGGTGAAAATGTAATTTTGGGGGAGAAAACCGGAGAATTCTGGAAAGCTGTCGTCGGAAAAAAATCAGGCTACCTCCACGAATCCTGCTTGTCGAATTATGTTGACCCTAAAAAGTCCGGGAATACCGAACCAGTCATTGCTCCGGTCATCACGGTTTTACCCGCTAAATCTACTCAGGACACAGTGAACTTTGAACAATACGGCGGCCTCTTTTCCATTGGCATCGCTCTCGGCGGCGGAGGTCTTATTGGCCTGCCTGTGCGGCTGTTTCCCACACGCAACTTTGCCATTGAGCTAGGAGTTTATGCGCGCGGAATGATCGCGACAAAAACCTTTGTGGGTTTAAACCTGAATGGTGGTTTAAATTTTTACTTCAAGGATAGTTTTAACCCCAAAAAGAAAAAATTCAGACATGACGGAGCTTTCCTGAGGGGAGGAAAAACTTTCTACAATGCTGATATTAAAGACATTATTATAATGGGCGGCTGGACTCGTGACCATTTCAAATTGGGGACAACCGATAGAGTTTTTACTTTGGAGCTCGGAGTGGGTCTCAACTCAATGAAATATACCGAAACTACCTCAGGTTCTTGGGGTTATGAAACAACCACCTATTCAGGAAATACACCGATGCTATTTTGGAAATTTGCATGGAGCCTATTTCCCAAGAAACACTAAAGTAATTCGGGCGCAAAATAAACGATTCCCCCAAATCGGGTCTAATTTTTAAATGCTTGAGCTGATGGCAGGTTAATCAATCGTGTTATCAGCAGTTTAAGTTTGTGTCAAATCGGTTGAATCATTGTGTAGTTTTACCCTTGCCAATTTTTAAAAAATGAAAAATCAATCGCTTGGATTTGCAGTTGTCTTGCTTTTTTTGTTTTCTGGTTGCCTTAAAGAACCAGGAATCGGAGGGACCTCTACGATAACCGGTAAAGTCTATGCATATGATTATGATTCTGAGATGAATAACCTGAGGGCACAGTACTATGCCCCCGATGAGGACGTTTATATTATTTATGGCAAAGATTCCGTTTTCTCCGACCGCACGCAAACCAGTTTCGATGGTTCCTACCGGTTCGAATACCTCAGGCCGGGAACCTATACCCTCTTTGCCTATAGTAAAAACATTGTAACCAAGTTGCCACCTTTAATGCCGATCAAAAAAACTGTGGAGATTCTGTCGAACAATCAGGTTTTGACAGTCGATGATATTGAAATCAACAAATAATGCAGAATCAGCTTCATGAAATTCTCCATGGTTTCCAATCCATAACGCTGAAAGACATCGAGTGTGTAAAGCTTATGACCCGGGCCGACACAAAATATCTTTGTCAGCTGAATCAACTCGACCGCCTGCTGAAAAAAGCACAGTCCGAATTCCGGGTTCTGGAAAACCGCGGGAACCGCTTGCTTGGTTATGAATCGCTATATCTGGATACTCCTGAACACCGCATGTATCTCGATCATCACAATGGGAAACTGAACCGCTATAAGGTCAGAATCAGGGAATACCTGACCTCTCATGAGCTCTTTCTGGAAATTAAAAAAAAGGACAACCAGCTGAATACTGAAAAAAAACGTATTCCGATTTCATCCGACCGTAACTTTCTTAAGCCAGAATACAAGGACTTTATATCTTCGAATTCGCCGTATGATCCGGAATTCCTGGAACCCAAACTTAGGTCGTCGTTCAAACGTATTACACTGGTCAATAATGATATCTTCGAGCGGGTGACCATCGACATCCACCCCGCCTGGCAAAGCGGACAGCGTATTATTGAGCTCCCCAACCTGGTCATCATAGAGGTAAAGTCGGTGATAACAACCAGCAGCGCCGGATTTGGCTCCCTTTTAAGGGAAGAGAGGATCCTCCCCAAAAGGCTCAGTAAATACTGTACCGGAACAACCCTGCTTTTCCCGGTAATTAAACATAACCGATTCAAAGCAAAATTGTTACATTTGAAAAAATTGGATAAAAATCTAATATATGGTGAATAATTTCTTGCACTTAGTTAATCCGGATCAGGTATCGGGCTTTATCGGGGCAGCGGATCAGGGGGTTGAAGCGATACGGTTTCTTGGGCTTAAAATGATAAATCCGCCGGATTTCCTTCAGCTGGTCACCCGGTTTGTTTTCAATTTCATTATGACCATCATTTTGATTCGATTTTTATATTACCCGCATTCCAAAAGAAAAGATTTCTTTTTTATCTTCATGATTTTCAGTACAATAGTTTTCCTGCTTTGCTTTATGCTCGGGAAAGTATCCGTTCAGCTCGGTTTTGCTCTCGGTCTTTTTGCCATTTTCGGAATTTTACGATACCGTACAGACACCATACCGATCAAGGAAATGACCTATTTGTTCCTAATGGTTGGCATATCAGTAGTTAATTCACTGTCCGACAAATCAATCAGTTGGTCAGAGCTTTTGTTTGCCAATCTGGTGATTATCCTGATTACCTGGTACCTTGAGATGATCTGGATGAAAAAAAAGGAAGATTTTATGGATATCCGGTATGAAAAAATTGAATTGATCCCTCCCTCCCGGCATGCAGAATTACTTGAAGACCTTAAAAAAAGGACGGGTTTGAATGTATATCGATTCCGTATCGATCGCATTAATTTTCTCCGGGATACCGTAAAGATTCGAATCTTTTTCCGTCATGAAAAAGAGGTCAACCGTCTCCCTGCTGAACCTAAAAAACCGGTTACCTGATTCCGGCAGCTACCCTTTAGTGAAAAAATCCGGTTGGATATTTATCCTGCTAATCCTAAGTGCGGCCGGATATGGCCAGTATCAGGATGCACGCCTATGGGCAAGCCTTTCGATCCGTTACGAACCGAATAAAAAATGGAAAATCAGCCTGGAAGAGGAGGCCCGGTTTTTTGATAATATCAGCAGGCTCAATAACATCAATTCGGAATTGACTATTGATTATCAGATCAGTAAGCTGTTCAATGGTGGGATTCTTTACCGGTTTATCAGTAATCAGAATACCGGCGGGAATTTTGATTTTAACCACCGTTTCGGAGTGTACCTCGGCGTACAAAAGAAGTATGGCGACTGGTCCTGTTCAATCAAAACCGCCTTTCAAAAAACTTATCCTGAATATGTGCACTCGAGGGAATGGTATATCCCCGAAAATTATGTCCGGGTGTTAGCTGAGGTTTCCCGGGACCTGAAAAATAAAAAAACTGAGCCTTACGCCAACATCGAATTCTGGTACCGGATACAAACCGGTGATCAGGCCTTTGTCGACCAATACCGGTTTACCATCGGCATTAAACATAAGCTAAATAAAATCAACAGGTTGGATTTTTACTACAGGATTCAGCAGGAATTACAGGTGAAGAATCCGTTAACTGCCCATATCATCGGGGTTGGTTATCGGTTTATTGTTCGGTGACAAATTCTGGTTAACCCATTTGAACAATTTATCCCCGCGTCTGATTTTCCGGCCTGTCCGGAATGCAATTCGTTCCCCCTTCAGGGCTGTTTGAACCTGTCCTCCATTATTATGGATCTCCCTGATAGTTATCTGGATGAGTCCGGTTGTTGGCCCTGTTATCAGAACCTCTTCCCCCACTGTTAAGCATTCAGATTGAATATCGAACTCCCCCACTCCAAGCCTGGAATAATAATTAGTTGCGGTCCCTATAAATATTTTTCTTTTTGTTGCTGCCGACCCGTACACCGAACTCCATTCTCCCAGACGTTGTCCGAGGTAGTATCCATCCCAGAATCCACGATTGAAAACAGTTGAAAGCCGTTCCTTCCATTGTTCGATTTTTTCCGGCACGTATGTTCCATCGAAAAGACTATCAACTGCTTCCCTGTAGCAGGAAGTAACGGTTTGAACATATTCGGCTGGTCTTGCCCTGCCTTCAATCTTGAGAACGGTAATCCCAGAGGCAATGATGCGATCGAGAAAATGGATGGTCGACAGGTCTTTGGGCGACATGATATACTCCTGATCGATTTCAAGCTGATCGCCCGATTCAATATCTTCTACCCGGTATGCACGGCGACACGCCTGTAAACAGTTTCCGCGGTTAGCGGAGGAATTGTATTGATGGAGGCTCAGGTGGCATTTGCCGGATATGGCCATGCAAAGGGCACCGTGCACAAACAGTTCAAGCCTGACCGGTTCACCCGAGGGCCCGGTGATGCTGTTGGCACCAATCTTCCCGGCTATCGCACTTATCTGATCAAGAGTGAGTTCCCTTGCCAGGACCATCACATCGGCATATTTTGCATAAAAACGAAGTGTTTCGAAATTGGATATATTCAGCTGAGTCGACAGGTGAAGCGGCATCCCCCGATTCCTGGCATATTCGATGACTGATTGATCAGATACTATTATGGCGGAGATTCCAGCCTCGGCTGCCGCATCAATCAATTGCTGTGACAGTGTGATTTCCTGGTCGTAAATTATAGTATTCAGGGTCAGGTATGATTTCACCCCGCTAAATTTACAATATCTGGCGATTAAAGGGAGGTCGGAGGTAAGGAAATTCCGTGCGGATTTCGACCTCATGTTCAGATGTTCAACACCAAAATACACTGCATTGGCACCACCCGATATTGCAGCTCTGAGGGATTCAAACGACCCGGCTGGCGCCATAACTTCGATGGCTTCCCGGTTATAGGGTAATCCGGTCATGGTCTTGATTGAATAATGATCGGGCCCTGCTGTCCCTTGCCATCATCCTGAACATCAAATAGGGTACAAGTTTCAAAAGCCCGTTTTGACCATTGATCGCCAATATTCTTTCTGTTAATGGAAAAATCAAGCACTTTAAGCCGGTTTTTGAAGCGGCGAACTTCACGCCCCCCGTTCAGGTCGATCAGGTAATCAGGTAAAAAATCCTTGAGGTGATCAAGCAGTTCCATAGGATTTTCCTGGTAAATAAAAATATCATCCAGGTAAGGATTGGAATCGAGTAACCAACGATGAGATTCCTTCACTATGGAATAGACCAGCGCCTCCTCCACCTGGGTTTTCAGGCACCTGATTAAAGCGGTGGCTAAAAGAATTTCCCCGGGATCATCCGGATGGAGGATGATGAATCTGGCTTCCATCTGATTTTATTAATCGATAGTTACCAGCAAATGAATCTGATTATCCAGGCATTCGACCACTCCCCGTTTGATCGGGAAATGGTGAGTCTGGCCGATAGTATCAATAACCTTAATGCTCCCGGCTCCCAAAGTGGAAATTATTGGTGCATGGTTATTCAGGATCTCAAAAGAACCCAGGGTTCCGGGAAGGCTCACCAGGGTGATCTCCCCGGAATAGATTTTTGATTCCGGTGTTAGTATTTCCAGGTACACTATAATGATTGGATTAGTTATTTCCGGGCTTCGACCAGCATTTTTTCGCCTTTTTCTATCGCTTCCTCGATCGGTCCGACCAGGTTAAACGCAGCTTCAGGGTATTTATCCACTTCGCCGTTCATGATCATTTTAAATCCCTTGATAGTATCCTCAATAGCTACAAATGCTCCCGGTCGTCCGGTAAACTGTTCAGCCACATGGAGCGGCTGCGACAGGAACCGCTGGATACGCCGGGCACGATGCACAATCAGTTTATCCTCTTCAGATAATTCATCCATACCGAGGATGGCAATTATATCAAGCAATTCGTTGTATCGTTGCAGTATTTCCTTAACCCGCTGGGCAGTTTCATAGTGCTCTTCACCAACAATTTCAGGTGTTAATATCCGGGAGGTCGACTCCAGAGGAGCCACAGCAGGGTAGATCCCGATTTCCGAAATTTTACGGCTTAGTACCGTCGTTGCATCCAGGTGAGAGAAGGTGGTAGCCGGAGCCGGGTCGGTAAGGTCATCTGCAGGCACATAAACGGCCTGAACTGAGGTAATTGAACCTCTTTTTGTTGAGGTAATGCGCTCCTGCATAGCTCCCATTTCGGTAGCCAGTGTAGGCTGATATCCCACAGCCGATGGCATTCGTCCCAATAAAGCCGAAACTTCAGAACCAGCCTGAGTGAAACGGAAGATATTATCCATGAAAAACAGGATGTCTCTTCCACCAGTATGTTCATCGCCATCACGGAAATATTCGGCAAGAGCCAGTCCCGACAAAGCAACCCGGGCACGGGCTCCCGGAGGTTCATTCATCTGACCGAAAACCAGGGCAAGTTTACTGTCGCGAAGCAGCTTAAAATCAACCTTGGTCAGGTCCCAGCCACCTTTTTTCATGTCTTTAACGAATGCCGGACCGTAATCAATTACACCTGATTCAAGCATTTCACGCAAAAGATCATTCCCTTCACGGGTACGTTCACCCACTCCGGCAAAAACCGACAATCCGGAATAGGCTTTGGCGATATTGTTGATCAATTCAAGGATCAAAACGGTTTTACCCACGCCGGCACCTCCGAACAGACCGATTTTACCGCCCTTTGAATAAGGCTCAATGAGGTCGATCACTTTGATTCCCGTGAACAATACCTGGTTCTCCGTACTAAGATCCTGATATTTTGGAGGTTCCCGATGAATAGGATAACCAATCGAATCATCCATGGGGCCCAGTCCATCAATCGGTAAACCGGTAACGTTCAGTAAACGGCCCCTAACCTGGTCTCCTACCGGGATACGTATTGGATTTCCTGTTGCCCTAACTTCCATGTTACGCGAAAGGCCATCAGTAGAATCCATGGCGATTGTCCGGATCGTGTTTTCGCCGATATGTTGCTCGCATTCAACAATAAGCTTAGTTCCATCCTCACGGGAAATCTCAAGCGCTTCATAAATATCCGGTAAAGATGCTCCACCGCTGGCAAATTCCACATCCACTACCGGTCCGATTACCTGTAATACTTTTCCTTTATTCTCAACCATCGTTGCAGGGTTAATTAAAAATTCAAAATTATTGCTATTTATCTAATCCGGTCCATAAGATTCCGGGTAAACTTATCCAACTCAACCTTCCGGGGCAGAGCAACTGGTATGTCACTAAGAATTTCTAATGCTTTGTTGGAATATTCATGCACCCTATCTATCGTAATTTTATCGATTTCCAAATCATGAAACACTTTTTTCACAGATCTGATTTTTTCATCAGCATCGAAATCTTCAGAGCTGTAATAGTGTTTCAGCAGCTCAACTTGCTCCGGATTTGCCAATTCCCTTGCTTTAATGAGCAGATAGGTTTTCTTATTGGCGAGGATATCACCTCCAATATTTTTCCCGAACGTAACAGGATTGCCAAAAGTATCGAGATAGTCATCCTGTAGTTGAAAAGCCATTCCGATCATATCTCCAAGTTCATAAACACGTGAAGCCGAGTGAGGGTCGGCTCCGCCAATCAAAGCACCTATCTGAAGGCTTCCGGCAATTAATACAGCCGTTTTCAAACGGATCATGTTCAGATATTCTGACACGCTTACTTCCTCAAGCCGCTCGAAATTAAGGTCATATTGCTGACCCTCGCAAACCTGCAGGGCCGTGGTATTGAATACCCGCAGCACGTCCGGAAGAATCTCTTTATCACAGGAGGATATAAAAATATTCGATTGGATAGCCAGAGCATCGCCCGATAGAATCGCTCTGTTAACATCCCATTTAATATGAACGGTAGGAAGATTCCTGCGCATAAAGGCCTTGTCCATGATATCATCATGGAGAAGAGTGAAATTATGGAACATTTCGATGCCCAAGGCCGGTAGAGCTGCCCGCTTCAAGTCGTCGCTAAACAGCTGACAGCCCATCAGTACAATAACCGGGCGCAGGCGCTTGCCGCCGCTGGAAAGTGCATACCACATCGGTTCATATAGCTCACGAGGTTCCAGAATCCGGTATTGTGTCCGGATCTCCTCATCAATCAGCAGCTGTAGATCATTAATATCTTTCATACGCCTTGTTTCAGCATTTTTAACCGTTTCCTCTCTTTGTCCCGTTGAATTCCTTGCAGAAGGATCGAAGGGACAAGCAATAAATTGGAAATCACAGCAATCAGCAAGGTTATGCTGATGAGGAATCCCATGGCTTTGGTACCACCGAATTCCGATACCACAAAGATCCCGAAACCGATGAACAATACCGAAACCGTATAGATGACACTCACTCCAACCTCCTTTAATGTATTAATAACTGCAACTTCCGGATCAATTCCGCGGCGTGAAAGGTGCTGCCTGTATTTCGAAAGAAAGTGTACGGCTGTGTCCACTGCAATTCCATAGGTTACGCTAAACACTAATAAAGTTGAAGGCTTTATCGAAATATGGCAATATCCCATGAGCCCGGCCGTGAACAGCAACGGGAGCAAGTTTGCAAAAATGGAAACTACAATCATTCGTGGACTGCGATACATATAGGCCATGAAAAAGGCGATGAATAGAATGGCTAGTACAAGACTCTTTATCAGGTGCTTAACGAGATATTCCGTTCCAAGGGTAAATTTCAGACTCGATCCGGTAAGGATCGTTTTGTACTGACCGGGTGGAAAGAGGGTGTCGAGTTTTGCCTGAAGGCTATTCTGTATTTCAACCAGCTTGTTTGTACCCACGTCAGCAATACGAAAATTGATACGCATAATCTGATTGGTTGAATCGAGGAATGAGTTGACTATTTTATTCCCCTTTATGGCGCTTGAAAGATAGGGCAATAAGAAAGATCGTTCCTGTGCGCTGGGCAATCGGTAATATTTTTCACCTCCGTTGTAGTAAGCCTGGTTGGCAACCTTCATACCGTCGACCAGGCTGAATGACCGTCCCAGTTCAGGATACTTCAGAGCATATTCCTGAAAACTCTCCACTTTCTTTAAAAAGGATAACCCATAAACACCATTTGGTTTCCGGGTATCGATGGCAACCTCCAGAGGCAACACTCCTTTAATGGTGTTTTCAAAAAACTTTTGATCCTGGTACAATTGATTTTTTTTAGGAATATCATCCAAGATATACCCCGTTGATTTTATCTTGGTGATTCCAAAAATAGCCACCGACATGATCACGAAAACCGAAAAATAAATCCAGTTTCTTTTGAAGCGGATGAGAAAAACCAATTGATCGGTAATGCGTTTGACAACGCGGTTATCGAGATGGCGGATATGCTTATCCAACGGCGGTGGAAAAAATGAAAAGATAACCGGAACTAAAAACAGGCAAAGCAGGCATAATACCATAATATTCACCGAAGCCACGAGCCCGAAAGTACGAAGCATTTCATTGTCGATAGTCATGAAGGTGGCAAAACCGACTGCTGCAGTCGTGTTGGCCATAAATATCTCTGCTCCAACCTTTTGAATAACCCGTTGCAGGGCTTTTACCTTATTCTGGTGAAGTTGGTATTCTCCATGATACTTGTTTAGGAGGAAAATATTATTCGGGATCCCGATGACAATGAGCAAGGCAGGTATCATACCGGTCAATACCGTGATGCTCGCTCCCATCAATGACATCATACCCATTGCCCAAACTGCGCCAATCGAAACTATCAACAAGGAAAAAAAGACAGCCCTTGCCGATCTGAAAAAGAACAGAAGGATGAAGGTTGTTGCCAATGCAGCCAGGATCAGAAACTTTATGAATTCGCGTTGAACTATCTCCGAAATAGTTGACCTCACATAGGGAAGACCGGAATAGTGAATTTGAAGATTATTCTCTTTCCCAAACTGTATAGCAAGAACCTTCATTTTCTGGATTATGAACATCCGGTCTTTGGTATTGATCTGGTTATCTCCCATGGTCATTACCATCAGATAGGTATGGGTAGAATCCGAATAAACCAGATCGCGGTAAATAGGCAATCCCCTGAACTCCCTTACCAGGCTATCGAGCTGTTCCTGTGAATCCAATCTTTCAGGGAAAATATTATAGAGGTCGAATGCTTTTTTCTCCTCATTCTTACGAAGATTTATCGCTTCGTAAACAGATAATACATTGCGAATTCCATCGATTTCCCTGATTGAACTTTTTAACTTATTGAAGGAATTGAACTTTTCAAAGGTAAAGAAATCGGGGTCCTGAAAACCAAACAGGAATAGCCCGCCTTCCTCACCAAAAACTTTATTAAACTCAAGCAGTTTAATGGAAACACTATCCGTTTCGGGAAGCATTCCCGAATAACCATAATCGATTCCGAGTTTGGGCAGCTGCCAGAGCATAAACAGGGTGATCACGCCAATTACAATGACAATGCTCATCCTGTTTCTTAATATCTTACCTGCAACCTTGCCCCAAAACATATTATTGATTATTTGACAGCCCTGATCCCCAACTCGGTCAATTTTTGTTGAAGCAGTTCCGGATTTCTTGGTTTAGCAATTACGGTTCTTTTCCGATCGATCAGGATCATCGTAGGTGTGGCCCTGATGCCATAATCGTAGGCAATCGAGCAATCCCAGCCTTTCAATTCAGAATAGTTGATCCAGGAATACCCGTTTTTTTGTATAGCATCTTCCCAATCTTTTTTCTTATTATCTAAGGAAATTGCAACGATCTCAAGATCCGTCCTCGCATATCTGTCATAAAGTTTTTGCAATTTCGGAAGCATGTCATTGCAATGGGGGCACCAGCTTGCCCAGAAAACCACCAGAATATACCGGGCCGGAATTTCCGACATAACCAGCGCCCCTTTGGGGTCCCTGGGAATTACAATTTCCGGAACCTGTTTTCCCGGGGAGGTTTTCTGATAAGATTCAACCCGTTCTTTAAACTCCCCCTTTTTCTTTTCATCCGCACAGGAAGCCTGTGCGAGGTAGAATTCAGTCAGATAGGTGAAAAATTCATCGAATTCGGTCCTTTCAGCCCATTGTGCAATATCTTCCAGGAGAAACTGAAAAAGCACGTCGTTTACTGCCGCTGCCGACATGAGTTTGTCCAAACCTTTCTTCATGGCAGCTTCCAGGTTGTCAGGGCTATAGGCACGCTGGTACAGGCTGAAATAAGTTCTTACTTTATTAACCAGGCCGGGACTATACATCTGGTTGGTATCGGCAAAGCTGACATGGTCCCAGAAATGGTCGAGAACGTATTTCAGTTCATCTTTCGGATCAATTCCGGCCGGAACCTTTGGTGATATTTCCAACCTGAGAAATCCGGAAACGTAGGTATCGGGATATTTTTCCACGATATCGCGGGTGATCTTTTCCGGATCGCTTGCCCGAACTTTCTGTAATTCCCGTATAACCTGCTGCTCAAATGGGTCAGTGGCAGGATAAAGCACAGCTAATCTCTGCAACAATTCAGCCTTTCGCTGGATTTCCAGAAAAAAGTGCATATACGAATTAAGCAACTGATTTTCTTTCGATTCGATGACTGTCAGACTATCGATGATGGAAGAGAAGTGCGTTCTCATCCGGATTTGTTCCTTATTAAAAATGATATCCCAGAATTGCTCGGGTCCGACTACTATACGGTACATACCAGGATGGGCATTCGCCGGCAGGGTAAAGGTAAAAAAGCCGTCGGGGGAGGCCTTTGCCGAATCCACCATATTACGGTTCAATCCCATATAGTCAAAAAGATAAGCCTTTTTTGTAGGCATTGAATCCACCTTTACCTGAATGGTATATTGAGCCGGTAAGCTGATCTGATAACAGATAAAGAGAAGGATTATACCGGCCTTTTTCATATCGATCCCGGCTTAATATTTCAGAGACTCCACTCCGGCAACAATTTCGATCAGTTCATTGGTGATGGCTGCCTGTCGGGCTTTGTTATAATCGAGCGTCAGGTTCCGGATCATATCGGTGGCATTATCAGTGGCCTGGTGCATTGCCGTCATGCGTGCACCGTGTTCTGAGGCGACAGAATCCAACAGAGCTTTATATAATTGTACTTTGAGAGCTTCCGGAATCAATGTTTTAACCAGATATTCCAGATCGGGTTCAAAAATAAAAAACGGCTGTGTTTTTGAACCCGTGCTGCCATCAACCGATTCAACTGGTAAAAACCGCTCGACGGCGAGGGTTTGAGAGGCTGCATTTTTGAACTGATTATATATCAGGTCGATACGATCATATTTATTGTCCGTGAACTGCTGCATCAATGATTCAGCTATGGTTTCGGTTTTAACAAAGGTTGGCTTATCTATCAGTTCATTGAGATATGGCCAGATTCCCCAACCCTTGCTTTTCAGGATTTCTCCGCCTTTTTTGCCGATAAAGATCAGATCGACGTGCCCTTTTCCCTTTTGAACCGGATATTGACCATTAACCCACTCAATAACAGCCTTTGCGATATTAGCATTAAAGCCACCGCATAGTCCGCGGTTAGCAGCGATCACCACCATGAGGACTTTTTCGGGATCCCTGAGAACCGTCAATGGGCTGATATTTTTATCGTTGATTGCCCCACTCACCTGGCGTATCACCTCATGTAACCGCGAAGCATAAGGCCGGATCTGCGTAATTGCATCCTGAGCTTTTTTCAGCTTGGCTGCAGAAACCATTTTCATGGCACTGGTAATTTGCCTGGTCGATTTGACCGAGGTGATTCTTTGCCTTATTTCCTTTAAATTCGCCATCCGGGTTAATAACCTTTATTTCCTGTATTTAACGGTCATCTCAGAAACAACGCGGGTAAGAATACTTTCAGACTTATCAGTGATCTGACCATTCCTCAGTTCATCCATCATTTCCGGGTATTTAATCTTAACATACTCCAGGAATGCTGATTCAAATTCACGGATTTTCTTAACCGGAACCTCGAATAACAATCCTCTGGTACCACAGAATAAAATAGCTATCTGTTCTTCAACCGAATAGGGATTATGCAGGTTTTGCTTAAGAATTTCAACATTTCGGGCACCTTTTCCCAGTACATTCAGGGTTGCTGAATCGAGATCGGAGCCGAATTTCGAGAATGCTTCCAGCTCGCGGTACTGAGCCTGGTCGAGTTTAAGCGAACCGGCCACTTTCTTCATGGCTTTAACCTGTGCTTCGCCCCCAACCCTGGAAACCGAGATCCCGACGTTGATAGCCGGCCGGATACCGGAGTTGAACAATCCGGATTCGAGGAATATCTGCCCGTCGGTTATAGAGATTACGTTGGTTGGAATGTAAGCTGAAATGTCGCCTGCCTGTGTTTCAATGATTGGCAATGCAGTAAGTGAACCTCCGCCTTTAATCAACGGCCTCAAAACTTCGGGGAGGTCGTTCATTCTTGCGGCTACCTCGTCGCTGTCGATCACTTTAGCAGCTCTCTCCAGCAATCTGGAATGGAGATAAAATACATCGCCCGGATAAGCTTCTCGACCCGGCGGACGGCGAAGTAACAAGGAAACTTCGCGGTAGGAAACAGCTTGTTTGGATAAATCGTCATACACGATCAAAGCGTCCCGGCCGGTGTCACGGAAAAATTCTCCGATAGCGGCACCTGCAAACGGGGCATAAAACTGGAGTGCAGCGGGGTCACTGGCGGTAGCCATAACTATTACAGTATAAGGCATGGCGCCGTGTTCTTCAAATGTTTTAGCGATTTGCGCGACAGTTGAGCCTTTTTGGCCGATGGCCACATAGATGCAATATACCGGTTTACCTTTCTCGTAATTTTGCCGCTGATTGATAATCGTATCGATGGCGATAGCTGTTTTACCGGTTTGCCGGTCGCCGATAATTAATTCGCGCTGACCGCGTCCGATGGGGATCATGGCATCGATAGCCTTTATGCCGGTTTGGAGCGGCTGATTTACCGGCTGACGGAAGATTACACCGGGAGCCTTGCGCTCCAGTGGCAGTTCGATCAGTTTGCCTGTAATCGGTCCTTTGCCATCCAGCGGATCGCCAATGGTGTTTATTACCCGGCCTAAAAGACCTTCGCCAACCCGTATTGAGGCTATCCTTCGCGACCGTTTTACATGGCTGCCTTCACCAATACCTACAGAAGGGCCCAACAGAACTGTACCAACATTATCTTCCTCCAGGTTAAGGACAATGCCCATGACTCCATTGTCGAATTCAACCAATTCGTTGCTCTGTACATTGGAAAGGCCATAAATACGGGCAATTCCGTCACCAACTTGCAATACAGATCCAACTTCTTCGAAGCTCGCATCGAGTTTCAATCCCTCCAGTTGCTGCCGTAAAATCTGCGAAATTTCCGCCGGTTTAATGCTTGCCATGGTCAATTATTTCTTTGTTTCTCTTAATTCCTGTCTTATTCTTTTCAATTTCGACTGCACACTGGCATCCAGCTGTTGGTCTTCTAGGGTCAGAATAAATCCGCCGATTAAGGCTTCATTAGTTTCTGTTTTCATATCAATCTTTCTGTGACTCGATTCTTCCAATCGCTTTTTCAACCCATCCAGAAATTTAAGATTCACCGGAATAGCTGATTCTACTGTAGCATCTAATATTCCCTGATCGGCCTTGTACAACTCCGTGAACATCCTGCAGATTGAAGAAAGATTGACTTCGCGCCGGTGGTGGATCAGAAGCAGCAGAAATTCCAGAGTGATTGGTTCCACCACTCCGGATAAGGCACTTTTCACCATCCGCGCTTTTTCGGAGCTCATGATAACCGGGCTTTCCAGAATCCATTTGAACTCAGGTGAATCTGCGAGCAATCGGGTAAGTTTAGAAAGATCCTTCTTTACTTTCTCAACCTGATTCCGCTCTTTAACCAGCAGAAAAAGAGCTCTTGCATATCTGGATGCTAGTCGGCTACCGTTCATAAAACTAGTTCAATTTCAAGTCGCTAAGCTGTTCCTTGATCAGGGTTTCCTGCTGGGTACGGTCCGAAAGTTCCCTTTTCAGGATCTTTTCGGCAATATCCACTGATAATGAGGCAACCTGCTTCCTTATTTCGTTAATGGCGGCAAGTTTTTCGTTTTCAATCTGGCGCTGGGCGTGCTCAAAAACCCTGGCGGTTTCCTGAACGGCTTCATCCCGTGCTTTGCTGATCAATTGTTCCCTGATTTGCCTTGCTTCACCAATCAATTGATCGTGCTCGGCATGGGCCTCCTGAAGCATCTTTTCATGATCGGATTTCAGGCGGGATAATCCCTCCCGTGCCTCATTGGCCGACTGAAGGGCTTTTTCGATAGATTGTTCGCGTTCCTTGAGCATTTTAAGGACGGGTCCCCAGGCATATTTCCGCAGAATAAAAAACACGACGGAAAAAGCCAGAACCATCCAGAAAATCGTTCCGTAATCCGGTGATACTAGTCCCATACTCTTAAATTTAAACCGAACTTGCTTAACCAAGAAATACAATCAATAAGCAGACAATCATGGCGAAGAAACACGCTCCTTCAACCAAAGCAGCGGCAACGATCATATTCGCCCTGATATCTCCAACCGATTCCGGCTGGCGTGCAATAGCTTCCATGGCACTTTTACCAATCTGTCCAATTCCGATACCGGCTCCGATAGCAGCCAGTCCGGATCCAATTGCAGCGCCCATTGGGGCCATTGGGGCCATTGCTGCACCTGCAGCCTGTAAAATAAATACGATAAAACTTAACATACTCTTTAGGTATTTGGCGTTAATAATACTCTTAATGACTTTCCTCCCGTGCCATTCCGAAATAGATAGCGGAAAGAAGAGTGAAAACGTAAGCCTGGATAAAGGCAACCAGCAGTTCGAGCATCGTCATGAATACATAGAATAAAACGGAAACGATTGAGGAACCATAGCCGGCAATCCAGTTGATCTGTCCAAAAATAAAAATCATCACAATGAAGCTCAATGCTATAAAATGCCCAGCCAGGATGTTGGCAAAGAGCCGGATGCACAAAACGAGCGGTTTGGTAAAAGCCCCAAGCAATTCAATAAAGGGCATCAGGGGAATCGGAAACTTCAGCCACCAGGGTACTCCGGGTGCGTTGAAAATGTGTTTCCAGTAATGGCGATTGGTGCTGAAGGTGGTAATCAGAAAGGAAAATATCGCCAGCAAAGCGGTAATGGCAATGTTCCCTGTGACATTAGCACCTCCCGGAGGGATTGGTACCAGGCCCATCAGGTTATTGACCAGAATAAAAAAGAATGCCGTTAAAAGATAGGGCATGAATTTTTCATACCGGTGTATGCCGATTGACGGAATGGCAATGTCATCTCTGACAAAAAGGATAACGGGTTCGATCAGGGATTGAAATCCGCTGGGTGCCTTTCCGGGATTCTTAACATATTTCCTTGCCAAAGGGATAAACACGAGAAGAATGAGGATCATGCTGATCAGCATGGCGGCTACTGTTTTGGTTATCGATAAGTCGATTGGGAGCGGAACCTCCTCGTTAATAGATCCATCAGAATTAGCTTGAACAATCTTCCCTTCATGAGGCCCTTCCTGAGCAATCAGATAACCTTTGTATGCTTTAGTACCATGGTGGAACTTTGAAGAAAAAAAAACCGAAAGGCCCTTTTCGCGGGTATACAAAATCACGGGAAGAGGAATGCTAATGTGGGTTTCCCTGATTTTCATGATATGCCATTCATGGGCATCCATTACATGCTCCATGACAAATTTTCCGGCATCAAATTTCTTAGGTGCTTCGCTTTGCTCTTTAAGCTCTTTCTGGCTTTCCGGATTCAATGCCATCAAGCGGCTCCCGGGTGCCACCATCAGGAGCAGGATCCACGCAATATACATCCATCTCTTCATTCCTGTTCGGTTTCAGCAAGGTGGCAAATGTATAAAAAAAAATTATCGTTCTGCTTGCTTTCTGGATTGCCTGTTCAGAGATCTTGACTCAAAAATCATATATACCAGGTACATGATAAAAGTTGCGATCAGGAATGGTAAAGCATGTTCTTTATGCAAGGCCGAGTAAATAAACATAAATGCCATCAGTATCAAGATTTTCAAGGCTTTATAGATCAAAAAGGCTGAATTGAACTTACTGAATTTTTCTTCCATAAGGCGGGTAAGCACCACCTGTCCGGCAGCTGTTACCACAACAATAGCAGCCAGCATAAACGGTAAGACCGGGGGATACTGCCCGGGTAATATATAAACGAAGGCCACCCAACCCAGCCCAATCAATAAAAGTGTTATCAGGGTAAGCTCGATCCAGTATCTGGTATCCACATTTTTCATAGCTAAAGATCCTTTATCAATAAATACATGGTAATTATCAATCCTCCGATTGATAAGAGCAACGTGAACAGTGGAAAACCAATATTAATCCACTTATCTATTTGCCATCCGATAAAAAAAGCGGCCAGAATGACCGCAATCAGTTTGAAAGCCAGGTTGGAATAGCGGGCATAATCCCGCAGCATCCGCTTTTCCTTATCCAGCTTATTTGGGAAGGACGACTTCTTTCCGTTTTGCATCGGAGTCAGTGTCCATTCGGCAAGTTCCGGTAAATACTGCACCTGGGTCGATTGCCAGCTTGCGGGTAATGATTTCTCCGTTGAAACGGGCGGTAGCTTTCAGGCTTACCAGATCGGCAGCATGGATATTACCGGTTATCTGCCCGGAAACCTCTAGTGTCTGGCAAATTATATCACCTAAAATTTGTCCGGATGCACCGATCACCACCTTCCCTTTGATATCCATTTTCCCGTGTAGCTGACCATCGATCCTGATTCCGGAGTTGGATTCAACATCTCCTTTTACCTGAGTACCGGCAGAGATCAGGTTAATCGCATTGGTTGATTCGATTTCTTTTGCCATATCGCTTCATATTTTCAGGTAAATGTAAAAAAAAACCGGCTTATCAACAAAGTTTTAAACAGGATCGTACGCCCATGTCAGATAAAGTGCTCCCCAGGTAAATCCGCCACCGAAAGCCGTAAGGATAAGTTGGTCTCCCTTTTTCAGCTGATTTTCATATTCCCATAAGACCAATGGGATTGTTGCAGTGGTGGTATTGCCGTATTTCTGGATATTCACCATCACGCGGTTGGGATCAAGTCCCATCCTCCTGCCAACTGCTTCAATAATACGAAGATTAGCCTGATGGGGAACCAGCCATAATTTGTCGGCCGTGAGGTTATGCTTTTCCATCATCTCAACAGAGATATCGGCCATTTTCGATACCGCCATTTTAAATACGGTTTGACCCTCCTGATATAAATAATGTTCTTTGGCATCAACCGTTTCATGCGATGCGGGTCGTATTGAACCACCAGCTTTCAAATAGAGGTGTTTTCTTCCTGACCCGTCGGTGCGCAGGATGTGATCCTGAATTCCATATTCACTATTGGGTTCCAGCAGCACAACACCGGCACCGTCACCAAACAAAGGGCAGGTATTCCGATCGGTATAATCGGTTATCGATGACATTTTATCGGCACCGATGCACAATATTTTTTTTGCACTTCCGGTTTCGATGAATTTTGACGCTACAGCAAGCATAAATACAAATCCGGAACAGGCTGCAGCCATATCAAAACTGAAGGCATTTTTTATTCCGACCTTATCGCTGATAATGTTGGCCGTGGCAGGGAAAGCCATATCAGGGGTGACAGTGGTGCAAATGACCATGTCAATATCCTCCGGATTAGTGCCTGTCTTTTTCAGAAGTTTTTTTACTGCCGGAACAGCCATATCTGAAGTTCCCAGACCTGGTTCCTTCAAAAGATGCCGTTCTCTGATGCCGGTTCGTGAAACGATCCATTCGTCGGTGGTATCCACCATTTTTTCCAGATCGGAATTGGTCAGAATATCGGGGGGAGTATAGGCCTCAACCCCTGTTATGGCCGCATATATCTTTTGCATCATTCAAATGCTTTCTTAAGTTTTGTAATTAAACCGGACTGAACAAGGTCGCGGTTGTTGATCAGCATATTCTTAATGGCGAGAGGAGTGGACTTTCCATGCCCGATCAAAACGGGTGATCCAATCCCGATGATCGGGATTCCGCCAAAATTCTCATAATTGTACTGTTCAAAGAAGGGATTCGAAAGTTTGAGTTTTTGACTCAGATAGTAAACGGATTCTGCCATCTTAAGCACAACATTACCGATAAATCCTTCACAAACAACAACATCGGCTTTATCAGCAAATAGCTCATTCCCCTCCACATTACCAATAAAATTGAAATCCCGGCTATCTTTCATCATCTGGAATGCGGCTTTGGTGAGCAGATTTCCTTTTTCTTCTTCTTCACCGATATTCAGGAGGCCGACTTTTGGATTGGTGGCTCCGTGAATATGCTCGGCATAGAATGATCCCATGATCGCATACTGGTACATGACATCGGGCCTGGCATCCGGGTTAAGTCCGACGTCGAGCAGGAGAGTATATTCATTTTCTCCCTTGGGAATCGAAACTCCAATACAAGGCCGGATAATTCCCGGTATGGATTTGATGGTAAACATGGCCCCCGCCATCATGGCTCCCGTATTTCCCGCACTGCAGAATCCATCAAGCTTTCCTTCTGCGAGCATCTGGAATCCAACACCCATGCTTGAATCCTTTTTCAATGAGAAAGCTTTAACCGGATGGTCTCCCATGCCGATAACCTGGGTGGTCGGTACAACAAGAAAATTGCCGGGGTCGAAATTCTCCTCCCGGCAAGTAGTTTCAATGGCTTGCTTGTCACCGATTAATATCAGTTCAACATCAGGAGGCATTTCCTTTTTTGCCAGGATAGCCCCTTTTGTCGTCGAAATGGGAGCATGATCGCCCCCCATAATATCCAGACCGATCTTCATCTGATTTTCTGATCTGATAATTACCTGACTATGCGGTAACTTCCTTTTCGATAGCCAGTTTACCACGGTAATGTCCGCATTCCGGACAAACACGGTGATACTGGACGGTAGCTCCGCAATTGGAACAGGTAGCCAACTGAGAAGGAGTAGCTTTGTAATGAGTTCTCCGCTTATTTCTCCTCTGTTTCGACGTTCTGTGTTTAGGATTTGGCATGACTGTAACTATTTATTTAACACTTAAATTTTTCAATAAATCGAGCATTACCGGATCGCAACCCGGCTTGCCGCCTGCTTTGTCGGGATGAACCTTGCGCATCGGCAGACTGAGTATGACGTACTCATAAAGGTATTGTGACAAATCGAATTGGTAGGCCTCATTAGGAAGCCAAACCACATCAAATTCATCTTCTTTGTTCCCGTGTCCGAATCTCCCGTAAAGTCTGAATTCACCGGTTATTGGTTGTTCATATTCCTCCAGGCACCGGTCGCATGGCAGCGCAACCCACCCGTCGAGTGTAAAACTGAACTCCAACTGGCGCTCTTGCCTGATCATTTCAATTTTAACAAGCACATCAGCCTTCTGGATTTCACTCTCGGGGAATAGTCCAAAGAACGTATCAACAAGCTCAAATTCAAAGTCATGCAGTCCATTTGAATAGGAGCTGAAAGGGATAATATATTCAGAAAAACGGTTCAACCCTCTTTCAAAAAATGTCCGGCAAAAGTATAAAACAATATCGGAATAAAAAAAAGATTTCGAGAACCCCCGGGTAATCCGCAAGTTAACTGTAAATGAGCCTATTTTTTCAAAACGATCCTAAAGGTCGTCCCCCGGTTGATTTCGGAATTCCTCACGAAAATCTTGCCGTTGTGGTAATTCTCGATGATCCTTTTAACCAGCGACAAGCCAAGTCCCCAACCTCTGGGTTTTGTTGTATATCCCGGTTGAAAAACAACTTTGTAATTTGATTTTTGTATGCCTTTCCCCGAATCGGTAATATCCAGGTAAACCACCTGGTTTTGGTCCTTTACGTAAATATTGATCTGTCCGCTCCCGTCCATAGCATCAATGGCATTCTTGCAAATATTTTCGACCACCCATTCGAACAGGGTTAGGTTCAGCGGAAGATAAAGTTCATCGAGATCTCCGAAGTGCAATGCGAACTTGATTTTATCGGAGGTCCTGTTTTGCAGGTATCTGACCGAATTATCCAGCACGGCGAGCAGATTTTCGGGCAGCAGAACCGGTGTTGAACCGATTTTCGAGAAACGGTCGGCAATTGTTTCGAGCCTTCGCACATCCTTTTCCACCTCCCGGATAATTTCGGGCCCGGCTTCCTCCATTTTCAGGAGCTCTACCCAGGCCATCAGGGAGGAAATCGGTGTGCCCAACTGATGGGCCGTTTCCTTCGACATACCCACCCAAACCTGGTTTTGCTCGGCCTGGCGGGTGGAGCTGAATCCAAAGTAAGCAAGAAAGACAAACAGGAAAATGATAGCCAGCTGAATAATCGGATAAAGCTGAATGCGAGTCAGGATATAGGAATCCTTATAGTAGAAAAACTGTTTCGAACCAGGCATCTCAATCAAAATAGGATCATGCTGCGCTTTCATCTTAGCAAGTTGCCGGGTCAGGTATTTTTTGCTTTTTGAGCCTATGGAATTGAGGTTCTTGCCCCCGTCGACTGGTTGATTATTACTATCGAATAGTTTTAGATTTCTGGCAATCACCATATTTCCACTCTCATCGACGGTAATTACCGGGATGGTGGTATTGTTTTGGATGATTTTAATCAGAAAGTCATCATAAGGAGTTTCCTGGCCGATATTCATGTTGTTCAGCAGTTGCTCCGTTGCAGCAACCCACGTCTCCATCTTCAGCTTTTCCTCACTCTCCAGTTTCTTGACCAAGGTATTGGTATACCACGAAGTAGCAATTCCAATAATCAGAGCCCCCGCAAGAAGTAAAAATTTCCAGCGTTGTTTACGCGTATAAATATGCAAATCAGTCAGTATTTAGAATTTCGAACAGTCTCAGGCTTCAGCAGACTACCTAAAACGATATCATCCCTGCGGATATTGTATCAGGCTCAATCTTTTTTCGATCAATTTTCCGGCATACTTTTCGGGGTCATAATCAACCAGATCGAGATCAATGATCTCCTGCCGGTTCCGCATCTGCAGACTATGGGAGTAAGTTTTGTCGTAGTAAGGAAGAAGTAACCTAACCACGCCGGCAAAGTCACCATTTTCGAGCAATTCAAGGCACTGACTCGTAACAAGGCCGCCCAGCCGCTTTGAAATCTGCCGGACGGAAGCGGCTAATCTTTCGGGGTCGAGACCGGCATATTCATCCCCGATAACTTTTATTCTCAACTCATCCGAAACTTTAATCCGGATCAGGGAAGAGGTAGTCATAGCTAAGAAAAAGGGCTCAGGCATGAAAATCCTGCCGATCTGACGGCTCTCATCTTCAAGCCAGATGACCTGATCCTGATGATACGACTGTAAATCATGGAACAAATTGTTTTCAAACTGCTCATTCGTTGGCTGGGCACCCAAGCCGATCCCACCGAATACCGATCCGCGGTGATTGGCCAATCGTTCGAGATCGACAATGGCCTCCCCGGATTCGGCCAGTTTTTTCAACCAAAGGGTTTTACCGCTTCCGGTGAGCCCGCCCAATATGATAAATTTCCTGCCGGTAACCAGGTTTTCCCGGATGTATGAACGATAGGCTTTATATCCGCCTTTCAGCACGTTAATGCTGAATCCGGCTGTCTCGAGCAGCCAGCTCATCGAAGCACTGCGCATACCGCCTCTCCAGCAATGAACCAGAATCTGTTTTCCAGGAGCAAATTTGCGTGCTGCCTGAACAAACCCCGACATTTTCGGGCCTACGATATCCAGCCCCATATCAAAGGCCCGCGACCGGCCAATCATTTTATACATTGTGCCAATCCTGGCCCGCTCTTCATCAGTGAACAAATGCAGATTGATGGCTCCCGGGATATGTCCCTGAGCATATTCCGAGGGTGACCGGACGTCCACAACCGGTTTCCGTAATGCCTGGGATAGAAACTCCCGGGGTCCGATCTCATTCATAAACAGCTATCTCTGCAAAAAATTTCCTAAGATTGACTTGTTTTCCTTGCCTGTGTTCCGTCCGAACGGCGACAGAGCCTGAATCAGTTTGCGTATCGGCATGGATTGCAACCAAACCCTTCCGTTCCCGCGCAAGGTTAATGGGAATAACTGTTGCCGGATAAGGAGCCGAAAATGCCACTCTTGATTTGGCATGGCCTCGGTTGGTAAAGTGCGTCATAAAAAGAGACTCTCCCGCCAGAACCCTTGACCCTGCCGAGAGTAATTTTCCAAGCATTCTCTGGTTAGGTTCGCTGCCATCACCCATCCGGGTTTCAAAGGTGATACCCACCTCTAGATAAACCATAGCGCCGGCTTCGGCAATAACGATTTCCATCGGATCCAGCTCGATCTCGACCAGCTGGATATCTTCACCAATAATTTTATAATCAATCTGATGTGATTTCATTCTATACTGATTTTATTAGTTGACAATGGTGATCCTACCCGTACCCTGACCGGTTACCCGGCCGATTATGACAGCATCGGCAATGCCCTTCAGGTGAAGGGTTCTGACCGCTTCAGCCGCATCCTCAGCAGGCAGAGCCGCCAGCAGCCCGCCGGAGGTTTGGGCATCGCAAATGGCAAGTTTCTGTATTTCATCGAAATTTCCGGGCCAGTTGACCCAATCGTTAGCATAAGCAAGATTGTTTCGGGTACCTCCAGGCACAACGCCGGATCCGATCAGCTGGAATATATCACTAAGGTAAGGAACATCCGCTGCCTGAAGCTCAGCATCGGCGTGGCTTCCTCGGGTCATTTCCAGGAGATGGCCGATCAGGCCAAAACCGGTAACATCGGTACACGCGTGAATGGTAAACGATTGTAAAGTTTCAGCGGCAGTTTTATTCAGGGTGCTCATCAGCTGGAAAACTATATCTGCCTGATTATTTGGAAGAAGACCTTGTTTAAGGGCTGTACTGTAAATCCCGGTACCGATTGGTTTGGTCAGAATGAGGACATCGCCTTTCCTGGCCCCGCTGTTAGTCCAGATTTTGTCCGGATGAACGCTGCCGGTGACCACCATGCCGTATTTTGGCTCGGTATCCTCGATGGTATGTCCGCCTAGAACTGATATGCCGGCTTCGGCTGCCTTATCCTGGGCTCCGTGAAGAATATCGCGAAGCACTTGCAGATCAAGTCGTTTTACAGGGAAACCCACAATATTCAGGGCAAACAGCGGTTTGGCTCCCATGGCATAAATATCACTGAGGGCATTAGCGGCAGCGATTGCACCAAACAGATAAGGATCATCCACAACCGGTGTAAAAAAATCAACCGTTTCAACCAGGGCGATATCATCGCTGATGCGAAATACAGCAGCATCATCGGCTGTTTCAGGACCGACCAGGATATCCAGGTTTTTTAATATTTTCAAGTCCTTCACCACTTTCTCCAGATCCTGCGGCCGGAGTTTGCAGGCGCAACCCAGTCCATGGGTAAATTGTGTGAGCTTAATCCCACCCGACCGAATGCGAGCCGGTTCGATGGTTGAAATTGGCGAAAGGGATATTACTGCTTCAGTAATCAATCGGGCAGCCTGCCTGATTTCTTCTTCGGTGGTATATTTTCCGGTTGACAGCCGGATGGTTCCCATTGCCACATCGATAGGAACTTGCATGGCCCTAAGCACTCCGGAAACGGTAACCTGATCGGTATGGCAGGCAGCGCCGGCCGAAGCCGCTACTCCATCTGCCGAGCTGAGCAGTGTATTTGCTTCAATTCCGGGAAAGCCGATGCTTAGCGTATTTGGAAGCCGTTTCTCAGGATGCCCGTGCACAACAGCGCGGGGATATCTTTCCAGAATCAGTTCTTCAAGCAGGTCCCGCATTTTTTTCAGGTGTATACCGGTTTCGGACCCGTTTTGCATCGCCAGTTCACAAGCTTTGCCCAGACCGGCAATCTCCAGAACATTTTCAGTGCCCGGCCTGCGGTTTTGCTCATGATCTGCACCATGAATGATTTTATCGAGGCGAATACCCTGTCTGATATAAAGGGCGCCGATACCTTTCGGGGCATACAGTTTATGGCCGGCAACAGACAGGAGATCCACGTTAAGCTCGTTCACATTAACCGGAATCTTACCAATACTCTGAGCTGCATCGCAATGCATCCAGATTCCCTTTTCGTGGGCCATTTTTCCGATTTCGGCAACCGGCTGAATGGTTCCGACCTCATTATTGGCATGCATCACCGATATCAGTATAGTTTCCGGTCGTATCAGCCGAAATACCTCCGCTGGATCGACCATGCCATATTCATTTACAGGAACATGGGTAATTTGAAATCCCTCCTTTTCAAGATAGCTGCATACCTCGAGCACAGCAGGGTGCTCAACCGAAGTGGTAATAATATGATTGCCCAGGTGGCGCCGGGCATGGGCAGCCCCGATGATCGCCAGGTTATTGGATTCAGTGCCGCCGCTGGTAAATACAATTTCATACGCAAATGCACCTAGCAGACCGGCCACCTGTTTTCTGGCTGTTTCAACTGCCAGCCGGGTTTGCGAGCCGTAATAATGACTGCTGCTCGGATTGCCAAAGAACTCCCTCAGAAACGGTTCCATGGTATTGGCCACAGCAGGATCAATCGGGGTGGTTGCATTATAATCGAGGTAAATTGGTTTGGCCATAATCCCTGTAATTCTATCGGTATTTATTATTTACCCCTTCCATCATTCCCAGATAATTCAGGAACCTCATCTCTGATACTAATCCGTTTTCAACGGCTTCACGAACTGAGCAACCCGGCTCATGGGTGTGTGAGCAGTTATAAAACTGGCAGGTATCGGAATGTTTGAATATCTCCGGAAAATAATGGTAGAGTTCGCTTTTATCTATTTCGAGCATTCCAAAGCCTCGGATGCCGGGAGTATCGATGATATGTCCGCCTGATGATATTTCCACCATTTCAGGAAAAGTGGTGGTGTGTTTACCTGATTTATTGGAAACGGATATCTCGCGGGTCTTCAAATGTTTTAATGGATCCAGCAAATTGATCAGTGTAGATTTGCCTACTCCGCTGTTTCCGCTGATCAAAGTGATCTTGCCCGGAAGGTAATTCCTGATTTCCTCTAATCCCTTTCTGGATACCAGCGATAGCGTATGACAGGGGTACCCGGCCAGGGTATAGGCATTGATCCAATCGAACTGGGTGCCCATCTCATCAGTACCATAAAGATCGGTTTTGTTGAAAACCAGGACAGTCGGAACACTGTATGCTTCGGCGGTAACAAGGAACCGATCCGCAAACATCGATAAGGTGACGGGTGCTTTCAGGGTAATCATCAGAAAAGCCTGATCGATGTTTGCAGCGAGAATATGCGATTCACGCGCTAAATTGATGGCTTTCCGGATGATATAGTTTTTCCGCTGATGGATTTTCGTGATTATCCCTTTACCCGGCGCATCAGAAGTTCCGTCGACCCGGTCGCCAACGGCAACCGGATTTGTGGTACGGATCCCCTTCATCCTGAAAAGTCCCTTGATGCCGCAAATGAGTACCTCGCCGCTATCAATTCTTACAGTATGATAGGAGCCGGTGGTTTTAATGACGGTGCCGGTAAAAAAGGAAGTTGACATACGTAGACAAAACTACGAAGAATAATTATGCCCTTCGGGCTAATTAGTGCATCAGGAACTGCAGGTCCCCTCCAGGATATACTTCGAATGGAGTCTCGTTTTTGCGGAATATCCGTGCTGGCCGGGGGCCGATGAGCTCAACCTGCCGGTTCCGGATTTCCAGCATGGTGCCTTCACGGAGCCCTACAACATAAAGATCGGGGTTTATTTCGATGAACTCGAGGATCCGTTGTTCCCTTGTTTCTCCGGCATGGCCTTCGGGATGTTCATCCAGGTAATGCGGATTGATCTGGAACGGAACAAAATTACAGGAATATAGTCCGACAGGATCGATAATGGGCATATCGTTGGTCGTCCGGATAGTAGGGCAGGCAACATTTGCCCCGGCACTCCAGCCGATAAATGGCGTTCCGGTCAGAACTTTTTCCCGGATGGCATCAATCAGGTTAAAATTGTGCAGACAGCGGGTCAGCTGCCAGGTATTTCCACCACCAATGACAATAGCCCTGGCAGCCTCCACCGCCTCCGCCGGTGATCCGTAATGATGGATCGAATCCACTCTGATTCCCAACTCGTTAAACCGTTCCTGCACCTTTTTCTCATAGGCATCATAGGAAAAGGTAACTGCAGCATAAGGAATAAAAAGTACCTGATCGACCGCTGGTTTCAGGAACTTTCCGATTTGTTCCCTGGGATGCTGGAGATAGGTATCCCCGGCATTGGTAGAATTGCTGATTAATAATAGCTTCATAATGTTTTCGCCTCTTTAAAGCGTGTCATTAGGTTCTCCCGGTTAAAATTGTCCGGGTTTTTTTCAATATCGATAAAAAGAAATTGTGTATTTAATGCATTGTAAATCAGTAATTTTCCACTTAATAGCTCACCCGCTCCGGTCACTAATTTGAGTGCCTCATTAGCCTGCATCAATCCGATAATGCCAGGTATCACACTATAAATGCCCAAAACAGGCCGGGGGACTTTGATTGCCGGAACAGTCTCCGGGTGGAGGCAACGGTAGCTGGGGCCGTTCCGGTAGTTGAAAACGGAAACCTGACCCTGGTATTCATGAACCGCTGCATGGACCATTGGCTTATCTTGAATAATGCAGGCATCATTGATCAGGTATCGGGATTCCAGATTATCGGTACAGTCGAGAATCACATCATATTCAGCAATTATCTCCAATGCGTTCTGAGCGGTCAGCCGGCGATTAATCATGATCAGATCTACAAAACTGTTCAATCGTTTCATGCGGGTACTGGCTACGATGGATTTTAACTTTCCTATATCGTTAAATCCGTAAAAAACCTGGCGCTGCAGGTTCGATATTTCAATCTCATCATGATCTATAATACCGATGACCCCTGCACCGGCAGCCGTAAGATACTGGATCACCGGGCATCCCAGGCCGCCGGCTCCAACAACCAAAAATTTGGTATTCCGGATCAGCGTTTGTCCGGCTTCACCGATCTCCTTGAGAATGAGATGACGGTGATACCTGAGTTTTTCGGGATCGCTGAGTACTGTCATGGTGCGAAAGTTAAAAAAAAACTGTAGAGGCGCATAATTATGCGTCTCTACAGTCAGTCGAAGGCTAATGTTCGAATCAGCCGCCGAAATGTATTCCTATGGTTACCGGATAGATTTCCGGTCCTTTGCAATTTTCAAAGAGTGTCTGCGGATAGTAATTTGCGAACAGTGCTACATCACCATACCCAACACGGGCGGTAAAACCGTAGTTAAAATCTCTCAGATAGAAATCATCCTTGATTTTAATCTTTTGTTTCTCACCATTAACTATGTATTTCTGAACCTGGCGTGATCCGATACGCAGGCCGCCAATCACACCGGCTGCGAGTTTAATCCGTCTGTTTTCACCATATACCGGAATCTGGAATTGCACCATTAAAGGAAGATTCAGATGCCAGATAGCCAGCCGGTTTTTATACAATTCCATTTCAACAGGTTCTGCCACAATACCGTTATCTGTTTTCGTGAAACTGAAATCATTGACGAAGCGATAGTTCTGATATTGAAAACCCAGGCCGGTAACTATCCCAACATAGTTTTTTATAATTCCTAATGTTTTCTCGGCAAAATTGAAATTAAACTCCATACTGTTGGCTACTTTAAGGTCCATAAAATCGGCGCCTTCCGGTAACGTCATCGTATTATCTGAATTAACAAAATTGGTCAGGCCGAGTTCAAATCCGGCCCAGGTGCCGTTCATCCGGTGAACTGGCTTGTGTTCTTTCTCAATGCGACGTTCTCTAATGACAACATTTGAATCACCTTCTGTTAAAATCCTGATGTCCTTATCATCATCCACAATAACGATATATTTTTTATTTCCGATCCTGATCTTTGATGTATCGGGATTCTGCCCGTAGCTATTTAAGCCAAAAAGGACCATGGCTGCTGATGCGAGTAAAACGATTTTTTTCATGATAATTGGTTTAAACTATTTTAAAGATAGGACGGAGTGGTCTTGGGAAAAGTTACAGGAAACGATTTACTTATCTGTTTTCCTGGTCCCGGATGGGTGATTCTACATCAAAAAGGCGGGAGTTGAATGAAACCGCCATGATATCCCCTTTAGAATCATATTCGCGGTTGAACTTCATATTTGTACCTGCCAAAGAATTGATTTTATCGACACCCGCTCCAGCGACTTCCCACATAGAGAAACGGGTTCTCCTGACCAGAATGCGATCCTCGCCGAGAATTTTTTCGCGGAATAATTGAAGGGCATATTGAGGCAATGTCAGCGCATCTGCTGCGGTAACGGAATTGATAATTGCAGACGGATAGTTCGATGCGAGTAATATTTTTGTGCTTTGCGGATCCGGAATTCTGGGTCCTGCTCCTGCCGATTTGTGGGAAAGTGAGTTCATCGGGATGAATTCCCGCGGGCTGCTTTCTAATTTAGCGGGCTTTTCGTTAACCGGGATAATGGTTGTCGGTTGTCGGTTATCAGTTATCGGTTGTTGAATATTGGTCGAGGGTAGTTGGTTGCTGGTTGCAGTCTGTTCGATTTTGGCCAAACCGGGAGTCACTATTTTTGGGGGATCCGGCCAGAGAAACCAGACCAATAAAATAACTGCAGCAGAGGAGATTGCCGTGATGATCCAGGGTGAAAGAATACGGGTTTTCCTGAGAAGTTCTTTTTTATACGGATAAATCACTGAATCAGCCGGATTCAGCCGGGTAAGCTGGAAAGCAGCATATTTTTCCGCAAGTTCGGCATACTCATTCAACTGAAAGTCAAACATCCTGGCCTCTTCCTCCGGCAGATCATTTTCCATGCGGGCAATGCAAAGTTGATCCATGGAAGCAATACCGGGAATATCAGCCGGACTTTTTAACAATTGTTCTTTCTGGTCAAGGGATTCCACGCCGGCAGCCAGACTGACTCCTGAGACTCCGAGGAGTTCCTGCTTCAGGTCGGGATTCTGTTCCAGAAAATCAAGAAAGGTTTCGAGCTGTTCATTGCTCAGCTGCCCATCGAGATAATCGAGGAACCAGATCTCGTAATTATTTCTAGTCAGGCTTTCCATTTTATACTAACGCTTCGACCGAACCCACATATTCTTTTAAAAACACACGTGCCCGGTAGATATACACTTTTACCTGGGCTTCCGATAAACCGGTCATTCCGGCAATCTCTTTGTATGAATATCCTTCGTAATCTCTCAGCATGATCACTGAACGCTGATCAGCGGGTAACCGGGCAACTCCATTTTCGAGTTTTTCCATCACATCCGAGTATTGTTCGCTGTGCGAGTATTCGCTCATATTCACCTTGTCCCAATCTGCCATTCTTTTATCCACCCTTGTTTGATCAATCAACTTGTGATAAGCAGTAGTAAATAAATACGACTTCGCTTTCTCTGCCGAAACCTGCTCCACATTGATCCAAAGTTTCTCAAATGAATCCTGGACCAGGTCCCGGGCTTTCTCCTTGTCGCGTATGTTCTTCAGCAAAAACCGGTACACTGCATCGGCGTGCTGGTTCACACAACGGTTATAATCGTTTACGGTCATTTTCGGTTACAGGCAATCGTTGGACGAAGTTACATCAGAAATAGTTACAATTCATTTGAGATTTTTTAGAAATTTGATGCGAATACCTAACAGTGACCAGTGACGCATAAAAATTCGCAACCATGAGATATTTTATTTCCTTTCATGTGCTTCTGCTGATGCTTCTTAGTACGCAGCCTTCAATCGGTCAAACTATTCCTGATCAATCCGTTACCGCTGTTTTATGGTTTCAGAGATCTGCGGAATACCGGGCCTTATGTTATCAGGCATATAATCTGGCGGAGTTGAGGGCTAAGGAGTATCTCGTTAATCCTGATATGGAAAAACAGGCAGCGGTGATTTTTGATATCGATGAAACCCTGCTCGACAACAGCCCGTCAGAAGCTCTCAATATTATTGATGATAAAACCTACAGTCAGGAAAGGTGGAAAGTCTGGTCCGACCTGGCATCCGCTGCTGCAATACCCGGAAGCCTGGATTTCTGCCATTTCCTGGCCAGGAATGACATTCAGGTTATATACGTGTCGAACCGACAGAACACTGAATCCATGGCAACCCTTCAGAACCTGCAGAAATGGAATTTTCCTTATGCTGACCGTAACCATCTTTACCTGAAATCGGATGCCTCAAGCAAGGAATTCAGGCGTAATGTCATTGAAAAACAGTACAATGTAATTCTTCTGGTTGGCGATAACCTATCGGATTTCGATCTGGTATTCGAAGACCGGTCGGTCAATTTTGGGTACAAAACGGTTGACAGCCTGCGCTTTGAATTGGGCAAAAAGTTCATCATCCTGCCAAACCCGATGTACGGCGATTGGACCAAGCCGCTTACCGGAGAACGGAAAAGCTGGCTGAATACCAAAGGAAAGTAAATAATGGAAAAACCACGGAGACACGGAGAACATAGAGAAACACAGAGATTTTTATTCGCTCTGGCTTATGGCTTGTTTGATTAACTTCGTGGAACTCCGTGTTCTCTGTGTCTCCGTGGTTAGTAATTAGACATAGCCAATTAGATTTTTTCCCCTCCAATGATACAAAGTATCAGTTTTGTGTTTTATCTTTGACCAACCGTTCAACCAATAATAATGAGCCCAAGAACAGAACAACAATTTGAGGTAATCCGGAGGAGCCGGAAGCTTCAGATCATGCAAACGGCGCTGGAATTGTTTGCCAGGGAAGGATACCATTCCTGCTCTGTTGCCCGGATAGCTGAATATGCAGGGATCTCCAAGGGTTTGCTCTATAATTATTTCACATCCAAGGAGGATCTGCTCGATTCAATCATGGCTCTCGGGATCGAGAAATTTCACAATATCCTCGAAGAGATCCAGCACGAGCTTGATACCCCGGAAGAGCTGATGATGTATATCCATGGCGGGTTTGAAATCATCCGCAGAGAACCGGAATTCTACCGGCTCCTGTTCAGCGTATTCTTCCAGCCGGGAGTATCGGATGCTTCACAAATCCGCTACCGCGAAACTCTCGAACATCTCACACAGGACATTGCTGTTTATTTTAAAACCAAAGGAGACCCGAACCCTGCCGAAAAAGCTATGCTGCTGGGCAATATCATTGACGGAGTAGGACTTCATTATTTTCTGTCGCCAGAAACCGTAAACCTTGATAAACTCGAAAAAATCATCTTTGAATTATTCAAATAACTCTATGCGACCAATAATTACCTGTATGCTGGCTGTACTGCTCACCTGCTTCCTTATGACTCCGGTTTCCGGCCAGCAAACCCTCACGGCCAAACAGATCATTGAAAAGGCCGACCGCAACATGCAGGGCGAAAGTAGTGTCAGTTCAATGACCATGACTATCAGGCGGCCGACCTGGGAGCGTACTGTCGGATTTAAAAACTGGGCAAAGGGGCGCGACCTTGCCCTGACACTGGTTACCGAACCGGCAAAGGAAAAAGGTCAGACCTTCCTAAAACGCGGAAATGATATGTGGAGCTATATCCCCCCGATCGGCCGGCTGGTAAAACTGCCCCCCTCGATGATGTCGCAGGGCTGGATGGGATCGGATTATACCAACGATGATATCCTGAATGAATCCTCCCTGGTGCAGGATTATACCCACGAGCTCATAGGAACCGAAGATTTCCAAGACAGTAAATGCTTCAAAATCAGTCTGGTACCATTAGAGCAATCGAACATCGTGTGGGGAAAGATCATCACCTGGGTTAGCACCTCCGATTATCTGTTCCTCAAATCGGAATACTATGATGAGAACCAGTTGCTCGTACGCACGGAAACAGCCGGCGGGATTAAGACCATGGACGGCCGCAAAATCCCGACCCGCCTGGAGATAATTCCGGCCGATGAGCCGCAGAACCGTACGATCGTCCTCATTCAATCAATGGATTTCGACGTAAAGATCGATGACGGTTTTTTCTCCCAGCAAAACATGAAATCGGTTAAATAAAAACTCAACCGAATGGAACAAAAACATCCATATCGCTATAAACTTCATTTCTTGCGCCTTGTGCCTTGTGCCTTTTATCTTAACCTGGCATGGAGAAATATATGGCGAAACAAGCGCCGGTCGCTGATTACTATCTCCTCCATCCTGTTTGCGGTCTTTTTTTCGGTCGTAATGCGCGGATTTCAGCTTGGCTCCTATAAGAATATGGTGGACAACGTCGTGCAGGCCTATACCGGATATATCCAGGTATTCGACCGTAAATTCCAGTCCGATAAGATTATAGAAAACACCATCCTGATGGATGACCGAATCATTTCAGAAATCGAAAAGAATAAAAACGTGACGATGGCTTTGCCGCGGCTGGAATCATTTGCACTGGCCAGTTCCGGCAATCAGACGAAAGGCGTGCTGGTGCTCGGGACCGATCCGGATAAAGACGATCAGCTTACGCATCTTTCCAGGAGGTTGGTGCAGGGCACCTTTCTACATAATAGCGACAGCGCGGCAATAGTATCGGAACGGCTGGCCAAATACCTGAAGGTGAGTATCGGCGATACGCTGGTGCTGATTTCGCAGGGATTTCACGGAGCTGGTGCAGCCGGGAAATTCCTCGTAAAAGGAATCTTAAGGTTTCCTTCGCCCGACCTGGACAACAAAATGGTGTATCTCCCCCTGGTCCAGGCACAACAGTTTTTCTCGGCCGAAAACCGGGTAACATCGATCTCTTTGAACCTGAAGAACAGCAACGATCTGAGCAGAACGGTGAAAAAACTTCAGCAAAAGCTAGGTACTCAATATGATGTTCGTTCGTGGGATACGATCCTGGTGGAACTCAAACAGCAGATCGGGTCGGACAGCGCCGGTGGCCTGATCATGCTCGGAATGCTCTACCTGATCATCGGTTTCGGGGTTTTCGGTACTGTCCAGATGATGACTGCCGAACGGCGCCGGGAATTCGGTGTCGTAGTTGCTGTAGGAATGCAGAAAAGGCGCCTCGGCACCATTCTCGCCTTGGAAATGCTTATTATGGGGCTTATCGGCATTGCTGCGGGAATCCTTCTCAGCATTCCGGTGGTTTGGTGGGGCCATGTTCACCCGATCACGCTCACCGGCAAGATGGCCGAGTCGATCATCCAATATGGAATGGAACCGATCATGCCAACGGCCTGGGAAGCTGGTTACGTCATCAATCAGACGCTCGTAGCGATGCTCATCGTTTTCGCCGCCGTCATCCTGCCGGTCTGGAACGTCACACGCCTCCGGGTCACCAAAGCCCTTCGCTCTTAATATCAAAATCAGCACCTCAACAAATCAGCAAATCATGATACCATCCCTCTCCTGGAAAAACATCTGGCGCAACAAGGTCCGGAGCCTGGTTGTGATCGCAGCGATGACCTTCGGGATCTTCGGAGGACTCTTCACTTCCGCGATCTATAAAGGCATGAGTGACCGAAGGGTGAAAGAGGCACTTACCAAAGAAGTTGCTCATATCCAGATACATGATCCGAAATTTATTGAGAATCCGGAAATCGGGCTGACTTTGCCCGATCCCGGTGGAATTGTCCGGTTTGCCGAAGGGCTGCCGGGAGTTAAGGCTGCAACTGACCGGCTGAAGATCGTAACCATGATCAACAGTTCGGCTGCGTCATCCGGGGTCACCGTGTACGGGATCGATCCGGATAAAGAAAAGGAAGTGAGTGAATTATATACTTCCGTCTATGATTCACTGATACTTGCCGACAAACTCAAGCTGACAGATCCGGCACTCATCGGAACGTATCTGAAAGACAGTACGGGAAGCTGGTTCGGTGGATCGCAGCGTAACCCGATCGTCATCGGCGAAACCCTGGCGCGCAAGCTGAAATTAAAAATCAATTCCAAGGTGGTACTCACCTTCCAGAGCGCTGACGGCAGCCTTACCGGCGGGTCCTACCGGGTATGCGGGATTTACCGTCTCGAGAACAATGCGTTTGAAGAGATGAATGTGTACGTCAGGAAACCGGATCTGGCTTCACTTGCCGCTCTTACCTCAGAGGACGCCCACGAGGTAACCATTTTCATGAACGATCCCAAAAAGGTGGGTTCTGCGATGGAATCCATCAGGGCCGAGTATCCCGATCTGGATGTTATGGACTGGAAAACCCTGCTGCCTGATGTGGCCATGCTGAACGACCTTTTGGTGGTGTCGATGATAGTGATCATGGTGATCATCCTCGCCGCGCTGGGCTTCGGGATCGTCAACACTATGCTGATGGTGGTGCTTGAGCGGGTGAAAGAGCTCGGCATGCTGATAGCTGTCGGGATGAACAAGCTCAGGGTTTTCAACATGATTATTCTCGAATCGGTTCTGCTCTGCCTCACCGGCGCCATTGCCGGGATGGGTATCAGTGCCGTAGTGATTGAGATCTTTAACAAGCAGGGCATCGACCTCACTGCCTACGCACAGAAAGGCATGGAAGCCTGGGGTTACAGTGCGGTGATGTACCCGAACCTCTCCTGGAACTTCTACCTGATCGTAGCTGCCCTGGTGGTGATCACCGGCATCGCCGCCTCAGCCTACCCAGCCTGGAAAGCATTGAAGCTTAACCCGGCAGATGCGCTAAGAACAGAGTGACGAGTGACGAGTGACGACAGAACGTGAAGCGTGAAGCGTGAAACGAAAGACAATAACAAGGGCTTCGGTTAGCATACGTGGTTAGGGACGGGGTCCCGGCCTTCGCCGGGATGACAATGCTCCGGATTGAAATTTTGAGTTTTGGGGTTTGGGGTTTATTTGCTTTTTGGGCTTTGTGATTTGATAATATTTTCAAAGATTGTTTTAACATATTGATTATGAACATCATCGAAATCAATAACCTGGTCAAGATCTACGACGACCGGAAAAGTGTGCCGGTGACGGCAATTAACGGGATCGACCTCAATTTCAAGGAGAGTGAGTTCACAACAATTGTGGGGCCTTCGGGATCAGGAAAGACCACTTTATTAAATATGCTGGGCGGATTGGATGAACCCACTTCGGGAAAAATCCTGATCGACGGTGTTGATTTGAGTCAGCTGAAATCCAGGGAAGTCATCGATTTCCGTATGCGGAACATCGGTTTCGTATTCCAGGCATATAACCTGATACCGGTACTCACGGCGTTGGAGAACGTGGAGTTCATCATGCATTTGCAGGGAAAGCCGAAAGCCGAACGGCTGCAGCGGGCAAAGGATCTGCTCGTCCAGGTTGGCCTGGAAGACAGGATGAACGCACGGCCGGGCAAGCTTTCGGGCGGTCAGCAGCAGCGAGTGGCCGTTGCCCGGGCACTGGCCTCGAAACCCAAGTTCATCCTGGCCGATGAGCCCACCGCCAACCTCGATTCCAAATCGGCAGAAACACTGCTCGATATCATGGAGCGCCTGAACCACGAAGAGAAGATCACCTTCATCTTCTCCACTCACGATGCGCGCGTGGTGGCTAAGGCCCATCGTGTTATTACCGTCGAGGACGGGCAGGTGAAGAGCGACGAAGACTACCCAGAGCATTAACCGATCAACAATGAAACCGAGTTTCTTTATCAATGATCGTGACGCGAAACGCGTGACACGACTCCTATCGTTGGCGCTTCTGCTGCTCCTACCCCATCGAGCCTCGGCCCAGCTCACTGCAAGCGCCAACGGCTACCTCTCCAACATGCAATCGGTGATGTTTGAAAAGATCGATGGACCCTGGACAATTGACAACCTAGTGCATAACCGCCTGAATTTCAAGGCTGGATGTGGCTCGCACGTGAATGCGGCCGTGGAGGTAAGGAACCGGTTTCTCTTTGGCGAGACAGTGAAATATTTCCCAGGATATGCTGACAGGATCGGGCAGGACCGCGGCTGGGCCGACCTTTCGTGGAACCTCATTTCCGATACCTCATATATCCTGAACACTACCATCGACCGTGCCTATATCGATCTGAATCTGGGTAAGTTCCAGGCTACCATCGGCCGGCAGCGGATCAACTGGGGGATGAATTACGTATGGAACCCCAACGATATCTTCAATGTATACAGCTTTTTCGATTTCGATTACGTGGAGCGGCCCGGCAGCGATGCCGTCAGGCTGCAGTACTATTTTACCCCGTCGACTCATCTGGAACTGGTTGGTAAAATGAACAGCACCGACCAGCCAAGCTATGCCGGATTATTCCGTTTTTCATTGGCAGGATATGATTTTCAGATCCTTGGCGGACAGATTGATAAAAAGGAATATGTTGCCGGCGGCGGTTTTTCAGGTTATATCGGTCCGGTATCGCTGAACGGGGAGGTCACTTATCTCCACCCCCGGAAAATGATCTCCCATCCCGGTCCGGCCATCATCGCAGGGGGAGGCCTCAGCTACCTTACCCCCTTCAGGCTGAATATCCAGGTCGAATACCTGTATAACCAGGCGGCCGAACTGACCAGTCTCACCAGCTTTACCGATTTTTATTACCGCAACCTCACCGTACGCGATCTCTCCATCGCACCGCACACCTTTTTTGCCAACCTGAGTTATCCGGTTACCCCGCTATTCAGCGCTGGCCTTGCCACCATGTACTTTCCGAAACTCCGCGGTTTTTTTGCCGGACCCTCGCTCGACCTTTCCCTCCGCGACGATCTCGATCTCTCCTTCATCCTTCAGCATTTCACTGTTGAATTGCAAAAAGGCTCATCGCAGAGGGCGACGCTGGGTTTTTTGAGGGTGAAGTGGAGCTTTTAGCACTCGCTGAACAGGAAGGCCCTTGGGAGCGTCACCTCATTTCCATCGACATCCTCGACGGCCTGAAAAACCAGCGGGAGTTTAATCTGAGCGAAATAGTAAATGATGTCGAATATGTTAAGCTGGAGACTAACGATAGTTGCTTGCTGGGTGATTATTGCCAGGCAATCGTCACTCCCAGCCATATCATTTGCAAACAGTTCCGACCTTCAGAAGACATTCTGATCTTCGACCGTAAGGGAAAATTTCTTAATCATGTTGGAAGAAGCGGTCAGGGTCCGGGTGAATATGTTGGGATTAGTTACCTGGCAGTTAATCCATTACTTCCCGAAATTATTATTGCTGATAATACGCTAAACCGTTTATCACGGTTCTCCTTCTCCGGTTCTTTGATAAATGAAGTGTCAACCAAAGAATTATTTGGTGAAAGTATTGCAGGACTGTGTTTTGACGAATCGGGAAATATTCATATCCTGTTGCAACGACCGATGGAAGAGGTCACGCGGTTTGCTTTAATACGTACTCTGGATTACAGTTTAAAGGTGATCGGGGAATTCATGTACATTTCAACCCTTACGGAAGATTGAATCCCAATGGCTTTGAACCGAAGTATCGTTTGTTCTTTTCGGAACTTGCCCAGCCCGCTCCTCTTGTTAATCGGAACGAAAGAGATATTTATAATCAATTATTACTTCAATTTGAAGTTTCGGATTACCTGATTTTCTATGTCAGTTTACCTGAGCAAAAGACGAATGATGACATAATCGTTGTCTATCAGAAAGAA
>QYQM01000067.1 GCA_007280905.1 Porphyromonadaceae bacterium
ACGGGCCTGGGCTTCATTCAGGCAAATGAGGTACCGCAGGCCATCCTGCCACACTTCTTTAACTTTGATGGAGTTCTTATGACGGATCTCTACTTCCGCATACCGACCGGCCCGGCTGAGAACTTCTTCCCGGACGATTTTCTGATTACGCATGCGTACACCCAGAATATAAGACAGTCCTTTCTTTTCAAGCTGTTCCATGGTCTCTTCACTGATCATCCCCCGGTCGGCTACCACGCAGAAAGATCCGGTGGTGAAACGGCTCCGGATCTTTTCGGCTAACGGAACCAGGGAGGTAACGTCAGCCGTGTTACCCGGCCACATCTCGCAACAGATCGGCCGACCGTATTGGTTCAGGGCGGCGCCCACCACCATCTGGTTCAAATCCGGACGGTGATCCTTGCTGAACCCGCGCACTCCCAGCTCCTCGCCGCCTTCTCCTTCAAAATAGATGGAGGTGGTATCGAAAAACACCAGATCAACCTGATCAAACAGGTTCCGCTTGTAATGATACAATCGTTCTTCAATCAGGTCTTTGACGTATTGTCCGCCAAATGCGGAGGGCCCTTTCGATTCCAACAGGCTGCCCAGAAAGGCCATCGCACGGTAATCGTGCTGGAAAAACGTCTGCGGCGGGTGACATCCCGGATAATTTGATCCAACCCCAACTCTTTTATTAAAATAATAATACCTGACTATTGATTATGTGGTAGTTACGATTTTCGACCCGACTCAAACTGTCGAAGACCAGTCTGACAACTTAACTTTGTAATTGCTAAGAAAACTATTCCCAAATTTTGATCTGGGTTAACAATAAAGTTATCTTTGGACAATAGCTAAAAAGAAATGGAGTAACCCAAAGTAAAAGACCGGCAAATGCAATATGTGACAGTAAGAAACGAGTCACTTTTAGAACGAAATTTATCAAGAGGTAATCTTTTGGCATTTAATACCTTATATAAGGAGTATAGTGGTAGATTGTATAGTTTTGCATTTGGGTATTTAAAATCTGAAGATGAATCTGAAGAATTGGTTCAGGAGGTCTTTACCATAATCTGGGAAAAGCGGGCAGATCTGAAAGAAGAACTCTCATTTAAGTCTTTTTTGTTTACAATAGCCTTCAATATCATCAGGAAACACTTCCGGACCAAAGCTCATTTGTCTGATTATTTTAAATCCGGTCTCTGTGATGATACCGATGTACAAACCGCTCAGCAAGTTTCCTATGATTCTCTTTATCAATACATAACCAAGATAATTGACCAATTACCCAAGCGACGCAGAGGAATATTCATGAAAAGCCGGTTGGAAGGTTTAACAATAAGAGAAATTGCAGAAGAACTGAAGATAAGCCATAAAACGGTGGAAAATCAATTGACAGACGCTTTAAAATTCATCAGGACAAATCTTGACAGGGAGTATTTACCGGCTATTTTATTTTTCGCGCTGTTTGTATCATGATCTTTAAAATGGTTATCATAAAAATAGCCTGGTCTTGATTCCTGAGGTTGGATGGCTATGCTTTCCGCTGGCTGTTGACAATCCGGCCTTCCGCGTGAGCCATGTCAATGCCCGTTCAGTCCGGAAAATGAGCTCATCGCCGGATCGAACCATCACCCGTTCAGGTGTTCCCGGTACGCTCCTTCGGGTGTGGGAGCAGTCCGGTCAATCCGGCGAAGTGGAGCTCACCTTACCATCCGGCTTTAAGGCCACCCGGGCACAACCCGTGACGCTAAGGGGTGAAAAAGCAGGATTGCCTTTGCAGTGTGGTTTTGCTATTAAAACGACTGCAAGAGGATGGATGGAGCCTTTTCCGACACAGTGGCTCCAGTCACCGACAGTATAAACACTCTACAAAAAAGGGGAAAGTGACCGTTAACGGTAAAACTTCAGCGGATATTAGCGGAGACTTATTGAAAAGCATTGAAAAACAATCGGGGTTAAAATTTTAGTTCCGATAAAACCTTAATAGTATGGCAACAGAATTAATAGTTAGAGTAGGAAAAACAGAAAAAAACTACGCCGCATATGTGGAAGGATTGGACGGGTTTGTGTGTACAGCCGATACCTTCGAAGAGCTGAAGAAAGAAGTGACTGAGGGTATTGATTTCCATCTCACCGGCTTAAGGGAAGACAGCGATCCGGTACCGGATGTATTTAACGGCGAATATGTTCTCGTATTTAAGTGGAATATTGAAGGGTTGCTGGATTATTACCGGGGAATTTTGTCCCTTGCCGCACTGGGACGCATTACTGGCATAAACCAGACACAACTGGGGCATTATGCCGCCGGAAGGTCAAGGCCACGAAAACAGCAAGTTCAAAAGATAGAAAAAGCATTGCACCATCTCGGAGAAGAGCTTTGCACAATATCGTTTTAATTTGTTTGATGACAAATATTGACTCCTAAGAAGTATGGCTCTGAAGCTTACTATCAGTCTGATGACCTGATAAGAATCTTAACTGACTAAATCAACCCACTGCCTGAAACGATGAAGAATTTATAGCGTAAAAATTCATTCGGGGATTCTTCTATTGCAAAAAACTTTCAATAGCATAAAACGGCAACGATATAAGGGTTTTTTCTTTTTTAAACGGCGCTTGTGATATTTTGAGAGCAGTTTCACTGTGATATTTTTCGATAAAAATATGCATGCTCTTCATGCGCCCGCTGGAGCCCGATTTAATTTCCACTGGTATAATACGAGCCTCTTTTTCAATTAAATAATCGATTTCGGCAGTACTGTTCTTTGCATCCCTTCCCCAATAAAACAATTCTGCTTTGGAATAGGGCGACCGGCAGGCAATAAGTTCCTGCCCGGCAAACTGTTCAGCCACCGCACCCTTAAAGATGGCTGTAAAATCCTTTTCCTTCGCTGTATCCGAATAGATCCCGCTCACCGCTTGAAAAAGACCGATATCCAGGAATAATACCTTGAAAATAGATTCATGAACAGCGGCAGCCAATGGAAGACCAGCACCGCTGGTTTGTCTGATACGGTTAGCAACTCCTGCCGTTTCAAGGAGTTCCAGTGCCTCCTTAAGGTCCCTCGATTTTACAGAACGATCTATAAGTGCATAAACAAACTTTTGTCCGACAATTGCAGGTATTGCATTGAAAACTTTGCGGAGATGAACATGCCTGGATATCCGTGAATATTTAGCGAAATCATCGATGTAAGTATCGAGGATGGAGCGCTGTATTCTTTGACAATTAATAACATTGCGGGTTTTAACGTATTCCTTTACAACGGCTGGCATACCTCCTATGATGAAATACTTCCGGACATATTCGTTTAATTTTAAATGAAGGCTTTCCGGCAGATTCTCCAGGTTCATAAAATCAAGTATATATCTTCTCAGTTCCGTTTCTCCGATTGCGTCAAGAAATTCTCCAAATGAAAGGGGATAGATATGCAGATATTGTATCCTTCCTACCGGCATCCTGAATTTTTCCGAAGATAGGGCAAACTCTACCAGTGAACCGGCACCTATGACATGCAATCCAGGCATTTCTTCATAAAAGTAACGCAGCGAAACAATTGCATTCGGACACTCCTGGATTTCATCCAGAAACAGCAGGGTCTTTCCTGGTACCACTTTCTTAGTGGTAAACAGGCTCATTTTCTCAATAATTTCAGCAGGGATGCAGGTGTTGAAAATATCTTTAAACTCAGGATTCCTTTCAAAGTTAAGGTATATTAAATTCCCAAATTCCCGGGTACCGAATTCATTAACAACAAATGTTTTACCAGTCTGCCTTGCCCCTCTTATCAGTAGTGGACGACAGTCGCCGGAATTCTTCCAGTCAGTTAAGACTTTATAAATATCCCGTTTCATTTTTTCGGTTATAATCCAGGGATAAAATTAAAACTTTTTGGCTATAATCCAAGGTTAAAACAAAAATATTTTGGCTATATTACAAGGATAATTGCTGCAGCCGATGACAGGTATGCTTTAAAAGGTCAGCAATGATCATGTTTTCAAACAATCCGCCAGGCAGGTGAGGTAGCTGGCTTCCAGAACCGGCAACCAGCCTTTAGACGTATTCACTGATACTCCTGCATCATTGGCGAGGGATGACAGCTCAAGTAACTGGCCGATCCGGCCGGCACATAAACGGATAAAGGTTATAAAGCCGGAGAGATTATGAATATTCTGTATGTGCCTTACATCTCTTTGTATATAGGTTTCAAAATAAGCCGGATAAAAATCGGATGGTGGTATCTTTTGATAGTAGATTCTGGGATAAAAGCCATCGACGATCCACTGGTGGAAATCCCATTCCTTCTGCGCTGGTCCTAGCCAGGGTTGTCTTTCCCGATTGCCTGGGCGCTGTTATGGTAACAACCGGGAATAGCTTCATCAGCCTCGTTACCTGTGCTTCCAGCGTTCGGTTTATGAGTTCCATAATTTAATTGTGCAGGTGCTTTTCAAAGGATTGTCATCAATTTCCGCAGCCGGGGGTGAGGCGGATCTTCGAGGAAGAGAGGTTTGAAGAACGAAGCACTTGATTTGTGAGGTACCAATCAGTCCTGTTCAAAACGGGAAACGCGACGGGTAGGGAATCGTGTTAAAATCCGGTTCGATGGAATAAGAATACAGCCCGTCAAGTTTTGTCATCTGGTAATCAGGAAGAGTACAGGTCGGCGGAGCTGAATGTATGCGAACTGACGGGTTCATAAAACGGAGCTCCGCTAGCTTGGACAGTGAATAAACACCCTTGACTTTTTAACAAAATAAATGATTAACTTCCTTTACTTTGTTACAAACAATTACTATATCTGCCTTGACATTGTTACAAAAATAAACATAATATTATGATTTTTAAAAGAATAGTAGAAAAGAGCCTTGAAGCCTGGAAGAAGAGTTCAAATCGAAAGCCACTTATCATCAGGCAGCCCTGGAACAAATGAACAAAGTACCGGCTGAATCATTTGCACATCCCGTATTGCGTGACTAAGTTGGGGAAGCCATCAGAAATTTGGATGATGCGAAGGTTATTCAACTTATTTATCCGACCACCGATCTTGAAATTCCGGTAAAGCCGGATCTGAGAAAGTCGCCTCGCCTTCAATTTCTGGATCCGGGAGAAGAAACAATCCTCATCAGAAGTTGATCTGGTTTATCCGTATCGGGACAAGGTTATTCCTATCGAGATAAAATCAGGAAGTGAAGGCACCCTGAAATCACTCCACCAGTTTGTTGAGCGCTGCAACCATTCCTATGCAGGTGTAGGGGTTATTATTTCGACACTCTCTTTACTTATTTCCTTTATGAATGGATCTCCCTCATAAAAATATCTTGTTGGATATGGATGTGTCTCAATTATTGGATATTTGATATTTATCCTGGAATATAGTTTCAAGTTATCAAAAATGTTATCGCCAAACTGGTCAGAAATAAGCAATAAATCTATATCCGACCACTCATGAGTCAATCCTTTAGCAGCAGAGCCAAATAGCAATACTTTATGAAAAGTCAATCCATTTAGCTGACAATCAGATATAAAGGATTTTGCTGTTTTTATTGCAATCTCTCTAGTAACCATAATCTTAATTGATTTGTTGTATCCAACATCGACATGGTGAACTGCTCATTGCAAATATTGTGCAGTTTGGTTAAGTAGTCAGGATATCGACCCTCTAATTGAAATCTGTTTAAGCTAAGCAGAAATTCACTTCTGTCATCCGTTAACTTTATCGGTGTAGAAGTAAGCAAGTGAATTAGATTATGAGTTCTGGGTGGTACATTCTCCTGATTATATTTTATCCAAAGGGATTTGCATATTTTTTCGATTACAAGATGAGCAAAGAACAAGGATTGTAAATAATTAAGTCCTTTAAACAATGTATCAACAGCAGTCCAGTCATCTTCTGCCTGATCAATCCAGAAATTAATATAGTCCTGTTTTGTCATCATAATCTCAAAGATAATATTTTTTCACGGAAATCAAGGCATGAATGCTCCATACTTACATCTAACGTTCACCAGCGGTTTCAACAGGAAGGGGGGGTGACAATTTGTCCCCACCCTAGAGAAAACAATTCGTCTCTCTTTCTCATTTTCTTTATGTAACCACTTTTGTTTTAGGCTGCCGCTTGTTTAAATGTTTAGCTTTAATGCTGTTTTATTACCCCGAATTCACTCGAAATCATGAAAAGCATAATTCTCCTGTCGATCCTTGCAGTGCTTCTGTCCTGCTCCAACCAAAGCAAAAAACAACCCGCCGACCTGGTTTTGCAGTATAACCAGCCAGCCCAATCCTGGAACGAAGCCCTGCCTGTCGAGAACGGCCGTCTGGGTGCCATGGTATTCGGGACTGTCGCCCGCGAGCGAATTCAGTTCAATGAAGAAACCCTCTGGACCGGTGAACCTCATGATTACTCCCATCCGGGGGCATCGGAATATCTGGATACGATCAGGCAGCTGGTTTTTGCAGGCAAAACGCGCGAAGCGGAAGAAATTGCCATGGAGCATTTTATGAGTGTTCCTATCAAAGATATATACAATGGTCAAAGACTTTAACCTGACTAATAGATAACTCAGCTTCAATAATATCTGAAGTTTTTTCACTAATTTTCCTGGCACTAAATTTTGAAACAACCACTTAATAACTAATACGATGGCTCCTTCACGAAAAATGAACCGGCGCAGGTTCCTCGAAACCACTGCTTCAGCCTCACTGGCCCTGACTATTGTGCCACGCCATGTAATGGGCGGACCAGGCTTTGTGGCACCCAGCGACAAACTGACTATTGGATATATCGGTTGCGGTACTCAGGGCCTCAGAGAGATGACCGGACTCCTTGCAGATCCTGCAGTTCAAATAGTTGCCGTGTGTGATCCCAATCAATTCACCACGGATTATGTGGACTGGTCCCCTGACGGAGTGCGGAACGATATCCGAACTGCGCTGCAGGACCCTCAATGGGGGGAAAAAATGAATGGTATTCCGGGGGGAAGAGACATCGGCCAGGAGTTAGTGCAGAAATATTATGCCAAATCCAAAGATTCAGGGAATTTCAAAGGATGTTCGTCGTATGCCGATTTTCGGGAATTACTTGAAAAAGAGCAGGGTATTGATGTGATAAAAATTATGACCCCTGATCACCTGCATGCGGCCATAGCCATCGCTTCCCTGAAAAAGGGCAAGCATGTGGTCACTCACAAACCTATCGCCAACAGGATGAACGAGGCAAAATTATTGATTGAGACCACCCTGAATACAGGATTAGGCACCCATTTGCTGGCATGGAGCAAACGACCCGACTACGATACCATAAAGAATTGGATAAAAGATGGATTTATCGGCGATCTAAAGGAGATACACAACTGGTCGAACCGGCCAGTCTGGCCCCAATGGCAAAGCAATCCGGCCGAAACACCGCCTGTCCCCCCGGGTTTTAACTGGGCGCTCTGGCTGGGGCCGGTACCGGACCGTCCTTATCATCCCAACTACACCCATGCTGTCTTTCGCGGCTGGTACGACTTTGGTGGCGGAAGCATAGCCGATATGGGCCATTACAGCCTGTTCCCATTATTTCTCACACTTGGGATCAATACCCCTGCCATCAGTGCGGAGGCTTGTGCCACCACCACCTGCACCTTAAATAATCATGTGGCAGTTGGTGTAAACAATGAGGTGGCTTTTCCATTATCCTGTATCATTCGTTTTCAATTTCCTGCCCAGTCTGAATTACCTGACTTTGACCTGATTTGGTATGATGGCGGTATGAAACCTTTTGTACCCGATGAACTGAGATCCGTTGGAAAGACATTAGCGCCCGAAGGAATGATGTTCGTGGGCGATAAGGGGAAAATAGTTGCCGGCTTCAGAGGTGAAAATCCGGTTCTCCTCCCCGAATCAAAAATGACCTATCTCAAAAAAGAAGAAAGTGAAGACAAGGAGACCTTGAGTAATAACATCTGGATCGAAGCTTTTAAGAACAAAAAGCAATCTCCGGGAAGTTTTATTCACGCGGCTTCTGTAACCGAAACAATCCTTTTGGGCGCAGTTGCTTTGCAGGCCGGAAAAAAAGTTGAATATGATTCAGCAGCCATGAAGATAACCAACCTTCCCGAAGCGAATAAATTCCTGACCAGAGAGTATCGCGGGGGATGGGAACTTTAAACTCCAAATTCTGAAAAAACCATTTAACGCCAATACTATGACAAGGATTGCACGCAGGGATTTTCTCGAAAAATCATTGATGACCGGAGCAGCGGCCGTGGTTTCCCAATGGCCATTAAATCTGAGCGCCCTGTCACCGGCGAAATCCGGCAAATTACCCCTTGGTTTCCAGATCTGGACGATCAGGGACCAACTGATAAAAGATTTTTCAGGAACTCTGAAAATGATGGCAGGTTTGGGATATCAGAGTGTGGAAATGTGCTCCCCTCCCGGATATGGTTTCGAACCTCTGATGAACATCAAACCAAAAGAGATGCTTCAGATGATCAAAGAGGCAGGTCTGCGCTTCGAAAGCACTCACTATGGGATGAATGAACTCAGGAACAACCTGGATGAACGTATTGAGTTTGCTGCAGAATCAGGTCAAAAACAGATGATCCTGTCAGGTTTCGGTTTGCCCGCCGGAGCAACGATGAGCGATTGGATGAGGGCTGCTGATGATCTCAATAAGATAGGTCTGAAAACCAAAGATGCAGGTATTCAGATGGGCTATCACAATCACCACCTGGAATTTGAAAAAATTTACGGGGTACTGATCTATGATGAGCTGTTAAATCAATTCGACCCGGAAAGTGTAAAAATGCAATTTCAGGTGGCGGTAATCAGTATCGGATATCAGGCTTCCACTTATTTTAATAAGTACCCGGGAAGATTTATTTCGGCACATCTGGCAGATTGGTCAACAGTTGAACAAAAGAATGTGGCAATGGGCAAAGGTATTGTTGACTGGAAAGGATTTTTCGATTCGGCAAAAAAGGGTGGAGTGAAAAATATCTTTGTTGAAATGGATCCGGATACCTTTCAGGATAGTGCGACCTATTATCATAGCCTTTGACTGCCAGATATTGCATTTTACATCGACAATTGCCTTCGGAGCATGCTTTATGCCTGGAATTATTTCCAGAATCAGCTCCAATTAATCATGACATCAAGAGCTTTTTATCTGCTAGCCGCCCTGGTATTCCTGCTCCCCAACGGGGTAATCGCACTATCCAGCCCGCACCCGGAACACCCAAGGCCCCAGTTCTTCCGTGAAAAGTGGCTTAACCTGAAAATCGCAGAGAAGCTGGTAAGCCTTGCTTCTACCCGGGCCAATTTTGTTCCAGGGGCCATCTGGCCCGATAACCAGGGGGTCCACATCAATGCCCACGGGGGTGGGATCATCCATACCAACGGCCGGTATTACTGGTTTGGCGAATATAAAACCGGAGGACCCGAGGGAAATACGGCTATGGTCGGCGTCAGTTGTTATTCATCCGAAAACCTGTACGAATGGAAGAATGAGGGCATCGTGCTGAGTGTTTCCGACGATACCACCAGCGTGATCCGCAAGGGCTGTGTCATTGAGAGGCCTAAAGTCATTTTCAATAAGGCCACCGGCAAGTTCATCATGTGGTTTCATCATGAGTTGTTCGGACAGGGCTATTGTGCGGCCATGTCGGGCATCGCGGTTGCCGATGCGGTCAATCTCCTCGGCCGTGATTTTTCCAGGGGTCAGATGGCCCGGGATATGACCCTGTTTGTTGATGGTGACGGAAAGGCCTACCACATCTACTCTTCAGAAGAGAACAGCACTACTCAGATATCACTCCTGACGGATGATTATCTCTCCTATACGGGTAAGTATGTCAGGGCCTTTGTCGGCCGGTACATGGAGGCTCCGGCCCTGTTCAAGCATAAAGGAAAGTATTATTTCATGGGATCGGATTGCACCGGATGGGCACCCAACGCTGCCCGGTCGGCGGTGGCATCCAGCATCTGGGGACCGTGGAAAGAACTGGGAAATCCCTGTCGCGGAACCGCTGAAGAGAACGAAAAGACCTTCTGGTCGCAAAGCACTTACATCCTGCCGGTTGAGGGGAAACGAAATGCATTCATCTTCATGGCCGACCGGTGGAATCCCGACAATCCGATCGAGGGGCGGTATATCTGGCTGGCGGTGCAGTTTGACCCTGCAGGAAAACCCTTCATCCGGTGGATGGACCAGTGGAACCTGGAAGAATCCTTCAATTAACCGATGGAACAACTTATACAATTGAAATGGATGTATTACCAGTCATTTAGAATACTCATGAAAACATACCTTACAGTCGCAATTTTAATGTCATTCAGCACCCTGATGGCCGGCACCATCGACCGCAAGGCCGTCGTCGAACGGCATAACATTCAAACCACCGATGTCAACCCCATACTTGCGCTGGGCAACGGCAGGTTCTGTTTTGGCGTGGACGGCACCGGCCTTCAGACCTTTGGAGGCAACATCATGACCCACTGGGCCTGGCACAGTTTTCCGCTTCCCGAGGGGGCAACAATGGCCGACGTGCCCGAAACCGGAACAATTGAAACCGGCCGTCTGGTTGGCGAAATGAAGCAGGCCTCGGCCAAGCCGGAGGTGAGCTCCTGGATGTTCCAGAATCCGCATGGGTTCAACCTGGGACGGTTGCGGCTGACCGATGCGGCCGGCAAAGTCATTACCGTTGAGCAGCTTGCAAACCCAACCAGGACCCTGGATCTTTGGAAGGGGGTCCAGACCGCAGAGTACACCTTCAACGGGCATCCGGTAAAAGTTCAGACCACGGTTCATCCAGATTTCGACCAGGTGGCGGTCAGGATAGAATCTGAACTGATCGGAACCGGCGAACTAGCGGTTGAGTTGGAATTTCCCTACCCGGTAGGTTCTGTCAGCTGGAAATGGTCGGATCCGCTGTCCGGATTTGAAAAAACCAAAACAGCTTCGGTTGAAAACTGGCAAAAATACTGGATGAGCGGCGGGGCCATCGACCTGTCGGAAAGCAGGGACCCCCGCCGGAAAGAGCTCGAGCGGCGCGTGGTCCTGTCGCAATATCTTATGGGAACCCAGTCGGCAGGCACCTGGCCCATTACGGTCTCTGGGATCGTTGGGATAACGCCACAGAAGCGTTGGGCTGCTACGAAACCTTCCTTCCGGTAGCGCAAAAGCTGGCCAAACAATTTGATTATAAAGGTGCCAAATGGGGCAAGCAGGTGGGCCCGGAAGGCCGCACCGCCCCCTGGGACCCAACCTACCTACTCCACTGGCAGCAGCCTCATCCGATATTTTTTGCTGAACTGGAATATCGCCTGAAACCGACAAAAGCAACGTTGAAAAAATGGCAAACCATTGTTTTCGAAACGGCTGATTACATGGCTGATTTTCCAGTAACAGGCAAGGATCGCAAGTATCATTTAACGCCGGTTGTCACAGCTAACGAAAACGGGATCGGGGATGATCCCGCCTTCGAGATGGCCTACTGGCGCTGGGGGCTGGCAAAGGCCCAGGAATGGCGCGAAAGGATGGGTCTGAAAAGGGAAGCCCAGTGGGATAAGGTACTCAAAAACCTGGCACCGTTGCCCGTTGCGGATGGCGTATATCTGTACTGCAATAACTGGCTCGACAGCTATACCAAATATAATAGCGGGCACCCCGATCTGCTGGGCGTTTGCACTTTTCTCCCTTTTGTCGACGGAGTGGACAGGGAGACGGCCCGCCGTACAGTCGAAAAGATCGATAAAGAGTGGCAATGGGCCAACATGTGGGGCTGGGATTACCCCTGGGCTGCCATGGCAGCCGGCTGGGACGGCGCTCCGGACAAAAATGCGCCGGGTTTCCCGGATAACGGGCAGTGGGTGGTGAAATGGGAAGGACTAAAAAGGGCTCTTTGATACTATAAGTTCAGCAAAGAGGCCACCGGTGTGATTTTCGACCACTGGGGGAACGAAAAGTTCCCGGTCCAACCATAGTAATTACTCACAATTGAGAAAATTAACCTTAATGTTGCTTTCCTGAAAGATGGAATAATTGAGTACTCACTGGTGCATTGTTACTTTGTGAACTTTGTGTAAAGCCTTTGTGCCCTTTGTGGTAAAATAAATATTACCCTTCGGCAGTGTAAATGAATAGGAATATGCATAAAAGAATTTCGTATTTTTACTCGATATGACTACCGAAGAGGTTCAACGAATGCAATGGGAAAAATGAGCAATGAGGAAATTCATAAAGAACTTATCAATAAGCTTCATGTTGAACATGCTTTCTGGTCTTCCGACAATGCAGAAATATGCCATATCTCAGATGAAACCCTTATTGCCAATGTGTTGTTGCACCTTGATATTGATGATGTATTACTCCTTTTTAAACTCTATCCGAGAAGGAAGATTCAACAGGTATGGAAAGATAAAATGCTGGCTCAGGAACCTATGTATCATGGGCTGAACAGACTTTACTCTTTCATGTTTTTTAATATCAAGCACCCTGACAGGTTTATACGGGATTATAAGAATAAGCGATATAAATCGGTAATATGCAAGGTTTAGCTGAACGAACGAATATAATATTTGAGGCAGCATCCATGTTAAACTGTATAAATGGTTATACACTTATTGGAGGATCAGCTCTATCATTGCAGATAGGAAAGCGTTTAAGCGAGAATTTAGATTCTTGTAAGTGGTCAACTAATGTGAATTGAAAAAGTTGATGTTTTAGGTTTTGATCAGGTTAATTTCATCGTAAGCGGAGTGAAAATCTCGTTCCTGACCAAGCAGGAGAATCTAAGTCCTATTACCAGTGTAGTTCCTATCCTGAACAATATTAAAGCAGCGGACCTTGATTCCATTGCGGCGATGAAAGTGGAAGTAATGTTGCGCAGGAGCGAATGGCGCGACTATTATGATATTTATTCCATACTCATGGAAGGTAAATCATTAAAAGCAATGATTGCCGGAGCAGACAGTTATTCAAACCATCGTCTTAAAACAAGAGACGCCCTGAATTTCTTATCAAATAGCAATAATTATAAAAAGGAAAAGAACTTCCATCTTTTGAATCCTTTGTATGATATTGATGGTAAGGAAATCGAAGAATTGATTAAAATTTCTATCAGAAAAGAGTATTTACCTGATAATAAGGATTGAAATTTCCTTTCCATCTTCCCACTCTTTCGCTGGATCTGGATTAACAAAAAAGTTATCTTTGATCAACTGCTAAAAAGAGATGGAGTAAACCAAAGTAAAAGACCGGCAAATGCAATATGTGACATTAAGAAATGAGTCACTTTTAGTACGAAATTTATCAAGAGGCAATCTTTTGGCATTTAATACCTTATATAAGGAGTATAGTGGCAGGTTGTATCGTTTTGCATTTGGGTATTTAAAATCAGAAGATGAAGCAGAAGAATTGGTTCAGGAGGTCTTTACCATAATCTGGGAGAAGCGGGCAGATCTGAAAGAAGAACTCTCCTTTAAATCTTTTCTGTTTTCAATAGCTTTCAATATAATCAGGAAACACTTCCGGACCAAAGCTCATTTGTCTGATTATTTCAAATCCGGACTCATCGATGACATGGATATACAGACCTCTCAGAAAATAACTTATGATTCACTTTATCAATACATAACTGAACTTGTTGACCAAATTCCACAGCGACGAAAGGAAATTTTCATAAAAAGCAGGTTTGAAGGGTTAAGTATAAAAGAAATTGCAGAAGAACTGAAGATAAGCCATAAAACTGTGGAAAATCAATTGACAGACGCTTTAAAATTCATCAGGACAAATCTTAACAGGGAGAACATACCCGTTATTTTATTTTTCGTGCTATTTGTCTCCTGATTTTTCGAATCGACTGGTACCTCGCCAATGAAAAGTGGATGACGAGGGTCACGTCGGGGAAGTATCAGGAGTATTACGACGAACAATACCATAAGAGATAAGGCTCAAGGCTCAAGGCTCAAGGCTCAAGGCTCAAGGCTCAAGGCTCAAGGCTCAA
>QYQM01000177.1 GCA_007280905.1 Porphyromonadaceae bacterium
GGAATGGAAATCTATCAGGAGATCAGCGGGAAACGGCAGAGGCTATGCCCGGTCTGCGGGTCGGGGGTGATGCATCTTTTTAACGAAAGTGTCAAATCAGGTTGACTCTTACCAATTAAAAAAGTTCTTTGTCATATCTGATCATCAAACGGCATCTGACGTAACGGGAAAGCTATATCCCAATGAATCATTCTTTATCATGTTTGCAACAGATATCACCCACATTTCCTTCAAAACGACTCCTTCAATGACCGGGTCAAACCATCTCCAAAGGAAACAATATAATACTAAGTGCATAGGCATAGGCGGCTCAGTCCAACTCCGTTTTATCCGTCATAGAACAGCAACCCGGTAAACTTTAGCCACTATCCTTGAGGATATCAAGAAAGTCGCTAACTTTATGGCAATATGACGGATAAAACACTATGGGTTAGCGCAAAGCCAACCGTCACAAAATATTTTAACAAGACTTGTATTAGATAAAAAACAGTTCGCTAATATTACCTGAGATTAAAATTTGACTGAGATGATTGATATAAAAAAAGAAATAGCCAACATTGTTAAAAATGCAAGGAAAAATAGTGGACATATCGTTCGATTAAATGATTTGATACTGTTTTCTACAATGACTGGAGACGCATGGATATTAGACACCGATGATAATTTTGCAATATGCCTTGTCAAGGACTCCGTAGTACAGAAATACAAAATTGTTGATACCCCTAATCAATTTGGCTTTGATTGGGATCATAAATATCAAATTGACGGGGATAAGTTTACTGTTGTGAATAAAGCAGGAAAAACGAGGACAATAATCGGATATCCATTGAAAGAAATAAATAAAATCAGATTACGATTGAAGTAAAATGTTATTAGCAAGCAATATGGACAAATACATTGGAAGTTGGACAGACAAAGGAGCAACCTTAAGTGACAAATCCGCAAGAAAACTATACAAGCTTACACAGGAAGAAATTCTTGAAGGCATTAATACTGGTAAGCTTCAGTACAAGATAAATTATATTTACGAGAATCCCTGGTATAGACTTATAAAGTCAGAGGTTGAAATATTAATAAAAAAGAAATACGGAGAAGCTCATTTACTGTTACTTAATCTAAATATTGAGTTGAAAGAAATTGAGATAGAACTAAAAACAATTAATAATCGGTCGAACGATTTGAATAGACGAAAAGCTGATATAAACAATACAATTAGTGAAATGAAAAGTACACAAAAGTGAAATGAATTAATGGCCATGCGCTAACAAACGCTAAATTCCAGTGCTGCCCTTCGGGACAGCACCGATAATTTAGCGCCACTCGTAAGCCATTTGAAATTCGTATCACCTATCAAATAGTAATAATATTTAATCATGAGTTTATTTAAAAGATCAGAACCTCAAACTGTTGAGGTAAAGGGACATGAATTAAAATGCCCGATTTGTGGTAATGTGCACTTTTGGACAAAGCGAGTTCTATTAAATACAACATTGGCAACTTTCTTTAATTTGGATTGGGCTAACCGGAATGCAACTTGCTTTGTTTGCTCAGACTGTACCCATATCTCTTGGTTTTTGGGTGAACAAGAAAAAAACAAAAGCGGCTTACAATAAGTAAGGCTTCGTGTGGCGTAGCCGAACATGAAGCTGTGTTGCACGAAATCCGGTTGTGCAGTCTCTGAAACGTTAAAATCTATGGGGATTCAATAATTCCAGGCTATTCTGGAAGAGGATGAGGCAATAGTTTTCGACAGTAGGAGCTCCCGGAGTTGCGGTCGTTTTGCAGTGGATAGCAGCCCATAATGCCGGATCCGGACAAATCCTTTTGGTAGAATATGCTGGCTGAACCGCCGCAGGAACTCAGCCACAGCGAGCGTCATTTCTTTTTGCCGGTCGTCGCGGTAGCCACGGTAACGGAAGCGAACATTCGACTCTTCGATATTTAGCAGCCGATGGTTGGTTTAGAAATTAAGGCTTCCGGTCCCATTTGGCAGCCTTTTTTGTCCTTTTTCGCCAATTCGCCATTCCGTAGCTTTCGGGATGATCTACTTTTTCACCCCGTATTCCTTTGAATTAAAGCTGTTGGATGCAATCACCGCTTACATGGAATTGCTGCAGCCGGAAGATTGGGCAGTTATCATGGACGGCGACACGGCATTCCTTCATCCTAATTTTGGCCATCAGATCCAGCGCCATATTGAAGCCCATCCGGAGGCAGGACTCTTTACCTTCTTCGCCTCCCGGTGCCATTACTCCATCCAAGTGCCTCCTGGCGTAAACATGAACAAGGATTCTATCCGGTATCATAAACTCATCGCCTCCCTGCAGCAGGATCTTCACGCCGGAGAAACCACGGAGATCAACCGCCGGATTGCCGGCCACCTGATGGTTATTAAAAAATCAACCTCGGATAAGATCCTGCCGATGGAAACATCATCTGAAAGTCTATCTTCGTCAACCTGCAACCTGCAACCTGCAACAATCATAACCATCATAACAACCATAACTATCACAACCGATAGCAGACAACCGTAAATTAATTTGGATTTCTCAATTCTCTTCTTCAACTTTGCACCCTAATGAAACAGAAGTTGAACTTTAATAATTGGTGGTGGTACGTAACCTGATCCGGTTTCCGTGAGCAAACGTGTTGCCCCTATCCCAAAATACAGGCCCGTCGTTCTCACGACGGGCCTTTTTTATTAACCAGCGCATAAAACTGATAAACAATGTACCGAATCCGAACACATACTCTGACCAGTCTGGCCGATACCCTTACGCCGGTCAGCCTTTACCTGAAGGTACGCGACATGTTTCCCCGGTCGATACTCCTGGAAAGCAGCGACTACCATGGTGGACGCGATAACTACTCCTTTATCTGCCTCGAACCGGTGGCCGGAATTATGGTCGACCACGGCCAGGTCAGGCAATCGTTTCCTGGCAAGGATGCAGAAATAGTTGATGGAACGGATATCCCGGCCCTTCTGGATCAGTTTGTTTCACTTTTCGAAACCAACGATCAATCTAAAGAAAATCGTCTGAACGGATTTTTCGGTTACATGGGTTATGATGCTGCATCCTATTTTGAATCAGTGCCGGCTCCAAAAAACGACAATGATCCGGCGGCGATTCCGGAAATCCGTTACCATCTGTATCATTATCTGATCGCTATAAACCATTTCCGGAATACAGTCACACTGATCGAGAACCGGTTTGATGACGAGCCATCTACGCTCGTCACGATCCAGAATCTGCTGACCAACCGCAATTTCTCCCTGTTTCCTTTTACTATCAGGGGAACATGTATATCCAACCTTACAGATCAGGAATATATCGACCTCGTATCACTTGGGAAGCATCATTGTCATGTGGGGGATGTTTACCAGATCGTCCTCTCGCGGCGGTTTGAGCAGCAATTTCTCGGTGATGAATTCAACGTTTACCGCCATCTGAGATCCGTTAATCCCTCACCCTACCTGTTCTATTTCGATTATGGCAGTTACAAGATATTCGGGTCATCACCTGAGGCCCACCTGGTTGTCAGAAACCGTAAGGCGATCATCGCACCGATTGCCGGAACCCTCCTCAGATCGGGAGATGATGATAAAGACCGCGGGTTAGCGGAACAACTTTCAGCAGATCCCAAAGAAAATGCCGAACATGTTATGCTGGTCGACCTCGCCAGAAATGATCTCAGCAGGCATGCTACAAATGTTTTAGTTGATACTTACAAGGAAATACAATTCTTCTCGCATGTACTTCACATGGTATCAAGTGTTTCCGGAGATCTGATTGAGAATCCGCAGCTTTTCAGACTGTTGGGAGATACTTTCCCGGCAGGGACACTCAGCGGAGCCCCGAAAATCCGGGCAATGGAATTGATCAGCCAGTATGAAAAAACCAACCGGGGCTTCTATGGCGGTTGCATAGGACAAATCGGCCTCGATAAAAGTCTCAATCAGGCCATCATGATCCGGTCATTCCTCTCAATTGGGAACCATCTGATCTTCCAGGCCGGTGCGGGCATCGTTGCCGATTCCATTGAGCGTAACGAACTCCAGGAAGTCAATAATAAGCTCGGAGCACTTCGTGAGGCTATTCGTTTGGCAGACAATAAATCAGCATAAATAAGCAGATAATGAAAATATTACTACTCGATAATTACGACAGCTTTACCTACAATATTGCACATTACCTGCGAGAGTTGACTGGTCATGAGATTCCGGTGATACGGAATGACCAGATCAATTTAGATGAGGTGGAATTTTATGACGCAATTGTACTTTCTCCGGGCCCGGGGTTGCCGGCCGATGCAGGGATTATGCACGATGTAATCCGCAAATTTGCACCTAAGAAGAAGATTCTGGGCATTTGCCTCGGTATGCAAGCGATCGGCGAGGTTTTCGGAGGTACCCTTCTTAATCTGCCATCGGTTTTTCATGGCGTGGCAACTACCGCAACCATTTTAACTCCTGATGAGATATTGTTCCAAGGCTTACCTGAAAAAATTGAGGTGGGCCGGTACCACTCTTGGGTAGTCGACGAAAAAACATTGCCGCCAAGTCTGGAAATCACAGCTATAGATGAATCCGGCCGCATTATGGCCCTCCGTCACAAACAATACGATGTACGGGGCGTCCAATTTCACCCCGAATCTGTTCTCACACCGTGCGGCAAAGCTATGATTAGTAATTGGCTAAATGGATAAAGAGTTATGATTGTTATGATTGTTATGATTGTTATGATTGTTATGATTGTTAGTAGTAGGTTATAGGATAACCGATAATAAATAATAAATAACAAATAACACACAACCACCACAACCATCACAACCATCACAACCATCACAACCATCACAACCATCACAACAGACAACCGACGACCGATAACCGACAACAAAAATGAAAGACTTACTACGTCAGCTCTTCGAATACAAAACCCTTTCGCGGCAACAGGCGGAGGAGGTTTTGAGGCAAATTGCATCGGGCCAGGTAAATGAGACCCAGATGGCAGTTTTTATGGCTGTATTCCTGATGCGCAGTATTACTATCGAAGAATTGATCGGATTCAGGGAAGCGCTGAAATCGCTGGCCATTCCGGTTGATCTTTCCGAATATGATACCATTGATTTATGTGGAACCGGGGGTGATGGGAAAAATACATTCAACATCTCCACGCTGGCTTCATTTGTACTTGCCGGTACCGGTGCAAAAGTCGCCAAGCATGGTAATTACGGTGTCTCCTCATCCTGCGGATCATCCAATGTTTTAGAGTATTTCGGATATAAATTCTCAAACGATCAGGATAAACTGAGAAAGGAAATTGAGGAGGCCGGAATCTGTTTTCTCCATGCCCCCCTCTTCAATCCGGCCATGAAAAACGTGGCACCCGTGCGCCGTCAACTGGGCATTAAAACCTTTTTCAATATCCTCGGACCGATGATCAACCCATCCTCACCTAAGAATCAGTTGGTCGGCGTCTTCAGCCTCGAGCTCGCCCGGATGTACAACTATCTTTATCAGCAACTTGATGTAAATTACGCTATTATACATAGTCTGGATGGCTATGATGAAATTTCCCTTACCGCCCCGTTCAAGCTGATAACCAACCAGGGAGAGAAAATAGTGGAACCATCAGATCTCGGTTTCGCCCGGATCGATCCAGTGCAAATTTTCGGTGGAAGCACCGTGGAAGAGTCGGCCACGATCTTTCAACGAATCATCAATGGAAATGGCACAATGGCTGAGTGCAATGTGGTTATTGCCAATTCCGCCATCGCATTAACCCTTTTGCACCCCCAACTATCTGTACAGGATTGTTTGGTAATGGCCCGGGTATCTCTTGAATCCGGGAAAGCACTTAACGCTTTTAAGCAATTAATCGACCTAAACCAATAACCGGCCTCCCCCTTCCCCCTCCTTAGAAAGGAGGGGAACACTCTGGCGCGACAACTGATCACAACCTGCAACATGCACCTTGCAACCTTCAACAACTGACAACTGACAACTGACAACCGACAACTGACAACCGACAACAGATTAAAATGAATATTTTAGGTAAAATTGCCGCCCACAAACGCACCGAAGTCTCTGAAAGAAAGGAGCTTTACCCGATCGCCCTTCTTGAACGCAGGCCGTTTTTCAATACCGAACCGGTATCACTTAAAAAGCACCTGATGCGTCCGGGAGCCTCCGGTATCATCGCTGAATTTAAAAGGCAGAGCCCATCAAAAGGGATAATCAATGCCAATGCAAAGGTGGAGGAGGTAACCGTCGGATATATGAATGCCGGTGCCTCTGCACTGTCGATACTGACTGATAACCAGTTTTTTGGCGGAAATAACGAAGACCTGATTAAGGCCCGGGAACTGAATTTCTGCCCGATCCTTCGAAAAGATTTCATCGTAGATCCCTATCAGATCATCGAAGCCAAATCCATTGGAGCAGATGCTATCCTGCTGATTGCTGCTATTTTAACCCCTGAAGAAACATTGAATTTTGCTACACTGGCCCGTTCACTGGGATTGGAAACCATCCTGGAAGTCCACGGTTGCACTGAATTGTCACATCTGAACAACAAAATCAGTATTCTTGGTGTAAACAACCGAAACCTGACAGATTTTACGGTATCACTCGACATTTCATTGTCGCTTTCCGAATTTATCTCCGATAGAATCCTGGCAATTTCGGAAAGCGGAATCCATGATCCGGCTGACGTTCACCTGTTAAAGCAGGCTGGCTATAAGGGATTTCTTATTGGTGAACAGTTTATGTCGGCCGGAGATCCGGCCTCCGCCTGTCAAACCTTTATTTCCCAATTAATACAGTTCGAATTATGATCAGGGGTCAGGTAAAAATATGCGGACTAAAAGATCCCGGAAATATTCTTGAAGTTATTCAACTGAAACCGGATTGGATCGGGTTGATTTTTTATCCCGGATCACTACGCTATATATCTGATCCTAAATATCTTGAATTTCTCAACAAACTTCCTGACCGACCTTTAACTGTTGGTGTTTTTGTAAATCCGGATATTAAAGATATCAGGAATATCACGGAAGTTATACGACTCGATGCTATCCAGTTACACGGATCAGAGACGCCTGAACTTTGCGAAGAACTTCGAAGAGAAGGTTATACCCTGATTAAAGCATTTGGTATTCACCCTGGTTTTGATTTTAACCTGACGGATCCATACCACGGTAAAGCGGATTATTTCCTTTTCGATACCGGAAGCCCCAAATTAGGCGGCACGGGCGAGCAGTTCGCTTGGTCTCTTTTAAATAAATATCAGGGAGAAACTCCCTACTTTTTGAGTGGCGGATTATCTCCTGAAACCCAAATATTTCCAAATCACCGGCAGTTTGCCGGAGTAGATTTGAATTCCCGGTTTGAAACAGCTCCAGGAATTAAGCATATCGGTTTATTACAAAAGTTTTTAAAACAATTCAGGAATGAATAAATCCAGATTTACCCCTGATGCGGATGGTTATTACGGCGAATTCGGCGGTGCCTATATCCCGGAGATGCTCGTTCCCAACATCACCGAATTACGTGACAACTACCTCAGAATCATTGAAAGCGAAGAGTTCAGGAACGAGTTCCACGAATTGCTTCGTGATTATTCCGGGCGGCCTACCCCACTCTATTTCGCAAAAAGACTTTCTGAAAAATATCATACGAACGTTTACCTGAAACGGGAGGATCTTAACCATACGGGGGCACATAAGATCAACAACACTATCGGGCAGGTTCTGCTGGCTGAAAAATTGGGCAAAAAACGGATCATTGCCGAAACCGGTGCCGGTCAGCATGGTGTGGCAACCGCCACGGTCTGTGCACTAAAGGGGTTGGAGTGCGTGGTTTATATGGGCGCACTGGATGTAGACCGCCAGGCGCCGAATGTGATCAAGATGAAGATGCTCGGGGCTACGGTAGTGCCTGTTGAATCAGGCAATAAAACATTGAAAGATGCCACCAATGAGGCCATGCGCGACTGGATCAATCATCCTGATGATACCTATTATATTATTGGATCGGTGGTTGGACCGCATCCCTACCCTGACCTGGTATCCAGGTTGCAATCGGTTATCAGTGATGAGATATCGGTTCAGTTGAATGCGAGGATTGGCCGGGCTTATCCGGATTATGTAATGGCTTGCGTGGGAGGAGGAAGTAATGCTGCCGGTGGATTTTACGCATTCCTTGACAATCCGGCAGTTAAACTGATTGGTGCAGAGGCGGCCGGGTTGGGCGTAAATACGAGCAAAACAGCAGCCACGCTGGCATTGGGACAAACAGGCATTCTTCATGGCAGCAAATCGAAGCTTATCCAGGATCAATATGGCCAGGTTATCGAACCCTACTCCATTTCGGCAGGGCTTGATTATCCTGGAGTTGGCCCCTTGCATTCCTATTTGCAGGCAATTGGCCGGTGCACGTATATTCCCGTGACTGATCAGGAAGCTTTGGATGCTGCTATGGAACTGACACGGCTCGAAGGGATAATTCCCGCACTCGAATCGGCTCATGCACTGGCCCTCCTGCCCAAACTCAATTGGAATCCCGGTGAGGAGATGGTAATCATACTTTCTGGTCGCGGAGACAAGGATATGGATACTTACAGCAAATATTTCGACCATGAATCGCATTGACGAATTATTCTTACGAAAGCAGAAATCGGTATTATCTGTTTATTTTACAGCGGGTTACCCTGAATTAACAGATACCGCCCTGATCATATCCGGACTCGAACAAGCAGGGGCAGATCTGATTGAAATCGGATTTCCCTTTTCCGATCCGGTGGCTGACGGGCCTGTAATTCAGGCAAGCAGCCATCAGGCACTCATTAATGGAATGAACCTCGATATTTTGTTTGATCAGCTTAGGAAGATCAAAGAAACCAGCAGGATTCCAAAAATCATGATGGGCTATTTCAATACAGTGTATCAGTTTAAGGTTGACAGGTTTATTAATCACTGTGTGGAATGCGGCATCGACGGAGTGATCATTCCTGATCTGCCGCCCGAGCTTTACGAAAAAGATTATCGGTTGTTGTTTGAATCGGCAGGAATTCACTTTATCTGCCTCGTGGCACCTCAAACATCGCCTGACCGGGCAAAATACGTGGCCTCCTTGAGCCGCGGATTCATTTATCTGCTGACTTCCTCCTCTACAACGGGAAATAATTATTCCCCGGGCATCAATCTACCTCACCCCCTAATTCCCTCTCCCGCGCTTCGCTCCGCTCGCGGGAGAGGGGTAATGCCCGCGCTCATTGGATTTGGGATTCATGATCAGGAAACGTTTGAAATGGCTTGCAGGCATGCGAATGGGGCGATTATCGGGACCGGGTTTATACGGCATCTGAGCGCTAACCTCAGCAGACAGGGTGAAGAGCAGTTGAGCAAATACAGCCGGCAGCAGCAGATTAATACACTGTGTGAGAATTTTGTCAATCAAATCCGGGGATAGTTAAAGGTTGTCCGTTGTCCGTTGTCGGTTAACTGAAAACTGATAACTGACAACCCACAACAATTTCATCAGGTGAAGTCGATATTCGCAAAGCTCCTGCTGATTCCCATTTAATATTTAACGGCCGGAAATATTATTTTTGTGCAATTACCAGCATTTCATAGTCTTCCGTGGTGAGGATATCCTCACGGCTGAATGCCCCGAGTTTACAGCCGCAGATGGTGATCTCCCGGAAACCGAGCGATTTTAGCATCCATGATATTTCAGAAGGGACATAATACCGTTCGTTACAAATCAGGGTCTTATTATTTCCCAGATCATCTGTAGTCTCATAGGTAGAATGATCGCGGAAGGTCATCAGGTCGAACGTATGCATACTGCTGACACATCCGGATGAGCCCGCATTAACGAAATCCATCACCGAATGAAAAAGCGGAAACAGGCCATTAAGCGTGGTAAAAATCAATTTACCCCTCTCATTCAGGGAATTACAGGCATTTTTCAGAATTTGGAAATTCATCTCATCTGTTTCCATCAAAGGAAAGGCTCCTTCACAGATCATTATGGCCAGATCAAATTCGCCCTGAAAGTCGAATTCCCGGGCATCCTTCCGGGTAAAACGGATATCCAGGTTCCGCGCAGCTGCCTTTTTTCGAGCCTTGGCCAGTTGAGCTTCCGAAAGATCGATTCCGGTTACGTTATATCCCCTCGAAGCCAATTCGATTGCATGGCGGCCTGTTCCGCAGCCAACGTCCAGGATTCTTGCAGATTTATTAAATCCGGCTTCTTTCTCAATGAAATCCACCTCGCCGATCGTACCCTTCGTAAATTCTTCGCGATCATAACCATCGGCGAAATCCTCAAATAATTCCTCGTACCATTGTTTCATTTTTCTTTGCGAAATTTTAATCGTTCCTCTTTGGACATTTTTTCAGTGGCATACTGGATGATCAAGCGTGGAGCAGTGTTTTTGTGTTTCATTAGGTATTTTTCAGTCACCTCCCGGTTAATTTTCCAGCCTTCGCGCAGGAACCATCCGGCTCCCTGGTGAACCTCACGTTCGGGATCGGTCATCAACGGTTCGATAAAGCCAAACAGTTCGCTGATATCTACTGTGGTTTTCAGGGATTTGATGAGGGTAACAGGAACGCACCGTCGTTGGAATTTGTATTCCGATGTCAGCCAGGGCCGGAAATCCTCTATCGCAACCACCTTTTGCTTAACCAGATCTGGCAGGATCCACATACCCAGCATATCGGCATGCGCCCAATTCCTTATTCCGAAAGCAAACCAAAATTCAATAGCTTTAAAAACCTCATGGGAATATTGTTTCTTTCGATGGTTTAACATCAGCAGGGCAAAGCCTGTTTCTTCGTACATCTCTGATTTAACCAATTCAGACGCCGCTTGTAGGATAAGCGGAATTGTAATTGTCTTATCCTGAAGCAGATCCTTTACCTTGGATTCCACCTGGCCATTAGCCAGTCCGTAGGCATTAAACCCACCCTTGAAATAGCGGCTATACTTGATTACATTGGCTTCGTTGGCATTAGCCAGGCAATAACTGCGGATTTCTTCGATCAACCCTTTGGAATTCATGATTTTTTCTACCAGTTATTATTCCGTTAATCAGGCATACAACCAGCAACCGACAACTTACTTAAGGTAATCCCTTACCGCCTTCTGAATTCCCTTTTTTACCTCCACCCAGGTCTGCTTTTTAAAACTCATCGGTGTCTCACTTTCATCAGCATCAACAAAATAGGTAATGGCATTAGGAATACTGATTGCCAGCATTTGGGTGGGATATTTTTGCTTATGCCAATCCATGATTTGCTGCAGGGAATAATGTTGCAGCAATTCAAACAAATCCCAAAAGTCCTTTTTCCTTCCCCTGCCTAATATGGCCTGAATTTTCATAGCGCCAATGTCGGCACTGCTATACATTCGGATATTATCTTCAACTTCAATTGCAGCAATAGGTAAATGAGGAAAATAAACGATATCTACCTTTACTTTTTGGATGTTACAGAAAATTCCAAACTGTCTATGTCCGGCTTCATAAACAAAGTCATTTCCAAAGGTCTTCCTTAACTCGTTTTCGATCGGTACATGGTCGAATTTCTCATGATGGAATAAATCCAGATCGATGGAGCTGCGGTGACCATATCGAAGAGACATGGTCGTTCCACCTACTAAAGAAAAAGATTTAAGCGATGGCATCGCCATCATTTTTTTTAGTAAGGAAAAAGTCCCGGGTTCGATTGTCTGAGTATATAGCATCTGAATTCATCCAATGGTTTATCAATAACTGCGCTGGCGAGATACATGCGGTGTTCCGGTAAAAACTTCGCATTCAATAACGCCTGTGTCACCTTTTCATCGCCATAATATCGGCGGCACTGGCGGATGTCATCCACATCGCCCCGCTCAAACACCCGTTCAATCACGAAATTGGCCTTGAGATCATAGTCCAGGTTCTCGAAATTTACATCCCAGAAAATGCGCTTGTTAAAAACCGGTTTAATTTTATCAGACATACCACGAAGATAGGTCAATTTCGAATGAACAAATACCGGAGTTTGTTAAATTTGGGTATGAAATTCATAATCAATTTAATGCCATTCATCCTGACCTGGCTGATGATGAGTCCGGTTTTTCTGAAAGCCCAGGTCGCGGATACTTTCCTTTTGCACTATGCCGCTTCAAAATATGATTCAATAGTTTATAAACGGATCATTGAGTTTGACAAGAATATCAAATTGTTCCATGTAAGAGACTTTTATGAAAACGGCTCCATTCAAATGGATGCTGATGAAGGACGGTTAAACGGACAGCTGCATGGCCGGGTCAGATACTGGACTCAGCAGGGCGACCTGGAGTATGATTTAAGCTTTAAGCATGGGGATAATCAGAATCCGAAGCAGGTATCTTACCCATATTTACCTTATCTCCCGAAGGACTATAATTCAGATACTTTAAAGAGATGGCCGCTGGTCATCTATTTACACGGGGGTTCACAGAGGGGAACAAATTTAAAAAAGCTGTATGACTCGGGTATCCCGGATCAGATCTATCGAGGCAGGGAGTTTCCATTTATCATCATATCGCCCCTCTGCCCCCTGCATTTAAGATGGTCGACTGATGATTGGTTTGAGACTTTTTTTAATGAAATATCCGATACGTACCGGATCGATACAACCCGCGTTTATCTAACAGGGCTTAGTTTAGGCGGTTCCGGCACATGGTATATTGCTGAAAAATACCCGGAGAAATTTGCTGCTATTGCACCCATTAGTGGGCCTACCAGTGTAATGAATTATATCGAGAAGAATATTAATAAGTTGATTGACATGCCGATATGGGCGTTTCACGGGAAAATTGATGATGTGGTTTCGTTTGAGGAAACGGAAAGAATGGTAAAAAAGCTGGAAGGAAAAAATAGGGATTTGAAATTTACGGTTGAACCTGCTGTAGGGCATGGGATTGCCTGGATGGTGTATCCAGGTCAGGAATTATATGATTGGTTTTTAAAATACGAGAAGAGCAAATGAAGAAAATCATGAACCTGGGTTTTATCGGAATCGGAAAGATAGCCAGTGCTGTCATTGAAGGATTATGTACCTCAAAAATTGAAAATGCGATCCTGAGACTTTCTCCCGGAAATGAGGAGAATTCCAGGTACCTGGCGAAGAAGTATTCAAACGTAACCTGGTTGGAAAGTAACCAGGATGTTCCGGATCAATCCGAAGTTATTTTCATTGCATTGCGCCCTCCACAGGCAGAGGAAATTCTGACCAGGCTGACATTCAAAGAAAATCAAATCATTATCTCCCTTATTCTGCTGCTGAAATATTCAGATCTTTCCAAGATCGTAGCTCCGGCAACAACCATCTGCCGTGCGATTCCCTAGCCCACGGTAGTTAACCACAACTGCCCTATACCGATTTTCAATTCCAATGAAACTGTCGTTGAAATATTCAGCAACATTGGCCAACCGCTTCTGGTTCCTGATGAAAACCAACTACATGCGCTCTGGACCCTAACCTATTTTAAATCCTTTTCCTTCAGTGTTGAATAATTCAATAGTTGTATAATAATTCATCAGGTCGCCTTATTTTCTGATTTTCAGCATTTTACACCCGCTTACCAGATCCGGTGTTGAGTTATTCAACATCCTCGACTATAGATTTCCTCATCACACATTTTTTCAACTTATTGATATTGTGCAACTTAAAACACGTTTTTTTGTTTGGCACTGTGTTTGTCCAGCCTATTTTATATACGAAAATCGACAAATAAAACTTATCTGTGAATTGTGAATTAAAGAATATGAATGTAAAATAAAGGGCCATGAAAAACATCATCTTCCTGTCAATCTGTTTGTTACTGCTAAGCTGCAGTTATGCATACGACCAAGAGAAAATCAACCGTCCTCTTGAAGGTACATTTAAAGTATTCTGCACTCCGGATTTATACAATCTGACTACGAAGTGGACCAACGAATTTTCAGCCTTACACACCAATGTAAAAATTGACGTTTTCAGGAATACTGAATCGCCCGGTGAGGAAATTTTCGATACTGGCAGGAATCTGGGTTTCATATCGAATGAGTTTTATTCAAAACTTGATAACAATTCCCTATGGAAAATGGTGGTCGGTCGTGATGTCATAGTTCCTATCTTCAGTTCAAAGAATCCATTTCTGGAAAAAATAGAACAGCAGGGTATTTCACCGGATGAATTGGCTGAGAGTTTTAATAATCCCGGACAACAAAAATGGGGAACGATCCTGGATAATGCACAAAATGATCCTGTTGCCTATTATTTACTTAACGACTCATCGTTCCAAAAAGGAATCGCCAATTTTTTGAATCTGGATCAAACAGCCTTGAACGGAATTGAAGTAGAGAATGGGCACGAGTTGATCTCCCAGGTACAAAAAAAACCCTATGCTATAGGTTTCTGCAGGTTGGCCGACTTACAGGGTCACAGTAATTCAGCTACTAATGAAAATATCAGACTCCTGCCCATAGATAGAAATGGGAATGGGGAGATTGATTACATTGAAAATATCTATGATGATGTTAATGTTCTTTCGCGTGGGGTTTGGATCGGAAAATATCCAAGAGCTCTATATAATAATATTTATTCCATCTCATCAAAAAAACCGACGAATAAAACTGAGTTGGCCTTCTTAAACTGGATACTCACCGATGGGCAGCAATTTCTATTGGTTGCAGGATACTCCGATCTTGTACTCAGTGAAATTCAATCCAAAATTGGAAAATTAAATGAACCTGAAGTCATCTTAGCCAGTTTAGATGGCAACACTGTTCCATCAAAAAGCATTCTGATATTCATCGTGGGATTCATCGTCGCAGTTTTTGTTGTCCTGGATGTGATTGTTTATTCGAAACATAAAAAACTAACAGCCCGTGCATCCTTTCTATTTTCTCCAAAAATTTTCAATGAAGATTCGGTTAATGTTCTGGGCGGATTGTTTTACGATAAAACTCATACCTGGGCTTATATGGAAAAAAGTGGAGTGGTACGAATAGGCATAGATGATTTTCTCCAGCATATTACCGGACTTCTTACCCGCATTAAGATGCGAAATCCGGGAGAAAAAATAAAAAAAGGCGATCAGATTCTTTCCATTATTCAAAATGGCAAACAATTAAATATTAATTCACCGATTTCTGGAATTATAAAATCAAATAACAACTTGCTTTCTTCCAATTCATCCATGGTGAATTCCTCTCCTTATTCTGATGGTTGGGTGTATATGATAGAACCAACAAATTGGCTAAGAGAAATTCAGTTTTTAATCATGGGGAAAAAATATAAAGAGTGGTTGAAAATTGAATTTTCTCGGTTAAAGGATTTTCTCGCAATTTCCCTAAAGCCTCAATCTGATGCATATGCTCATAGTGTATTTCAGGAGGGAGGCGAATTAACAGATGGAATTCTGGCAGATTTGGGTCCGGAAGTTTGGGAAGATTTCCAAAACCACTTTATTGATACCGCCAGTTAAAGAGACCTGAGGGTATTGCCAGCCGGGACAGAGCCCGGTATTATTCAGGAACTCTAAATTAAATACTAAAAATCATATATTATGGGTAATGATCGACGAAACTTTTTGAAAACCGCCGGCCTTGTTGGACTTACATTGACCGTTGGAAAGAGTTTTGGAACCACAAAAACAAAGAAGAGCAACGTAGAATTCGACGGAATTCTATATGATTCAACACTTTGCGTTGGCTGCCAGAGTTGCGAATCTGCCTGTGCCGAACAGTATGGGTTGCTGCTCTCAGAAGACACACCGGATCCTGAAGTGGTGAGAAAAACAGATGAGACACGACGTGTCGTAGTTAATAGTTTTAACACGTCGAAGGGTGAGCAGTATATGCGAAGTGCCTGCAACCATTGCAATAATCCTGCCTGCGCCTCAGCCTGTCTCACCAAAGCTATGTTGAAAACAGATGAGGGACCAGTTATCTGGCGTGAAGAAAAATGCATGGGATGCAGGTCCTGCATGATCTCCTGTCCGTTTGACATGCCAAAATTTGAGTACAACAGTCCGAATCCTAAAATTCAGAAGTGCCAGATGTGCTATGAACTTATTCAAGAAGGGGGTAAGCCGGCATGCGTTGAGAATTGCCCGGCCGAAGCTCTCCTCTTTGGGAAAAGAAGAGACCTGCTTGAAATTGCCAGAACACGGATATACACCGAGCCCGAAAAATACTATCATGCCATTTATGGTGAACATGAGGTCGGAGGAACAGGAGTCATTTATCTTGCCTCGGTTCCATTTGAAGAATTAGGACTCCGAACCGATCTTGGAACCACTGCCTATCCCGAGTTTAATAAAACGTTTCTCTACTCAGTCCCGGCGGTGTTGGTCCTTTGGCCGCCTTTATTACTGGGTTTGAATAATGCCTTCAAAAACAGGAAAGGAAGTAACCATGAATAACCAACAGCAAACCGGTTTATTTAAATTCATTATTAGTGAATTAAAACCGAAAGGAAAAATCCTCACCCCGTTTAATGTAATTGCCGCAATTACCATACTCGTAGCAGCAGGTATTCTATTTATACGGTTTAAGAACGGGCTGGGGTCGGTAATCCACGCTTCGCAGGAAACCCCCTGGGGATTATGGATCAATTTTAATGTCATCACCGGGGTTGCTTTTGCCGGAGGGGCATTTGTTGTAACCTTCATGGTATACATTCTCGGACTGGAAAAGTATCGTCCGATAGTCAGACCGACAGTTCTGTATGCTCTTTTGGCCTATATGTTTTATGCCGGTGCTCTCCTGCTTGACCTGGGACGCCCTTGGAAAGTTATCAATCCTATCATTGGTAACTCCTTTGGAATAAGCTCCGTCCTGTTTTTGGTCGCCTGGCACTTCATTCTATACATGGGTGCATTGTTTATCGAGTTCAGCCCCACCATTACAGAATGGGCCGGTCGATTAAAAATTCGAAAATTCCTCGTTTCACTCACCCTGGGAGTAGTGATATTTGGAATCGCCCTTTCCACTTTACACCAATCCGGACTTGGTGCCCTGTTTCTGATGGCCAAGGCAAAAATTCATCCGTTATGGTATTCGGAGTTCATTCCCATCCTCTTTTTCATTTCCAGCATTTTCGCCGGATTGTCACTGGTGATCGTCATTGAAACCATGAGCCAGCGAATATTCAGGAATAATATGTCGTTGGTGAATAAAACCTCCCACAGGAAAATAGTAATCAGCCTTGCTAAAATATGCAGCGTCACCATGTTCGTCTATTTTTCTATGCTGGTATTGGTATTTCTGCATGGGAAAAACCAAACGTATATCAATACCCCCTGGGGTTACTGGTATCTTGTTGAGGTGATAGGCTTTGTATTAGTTCCCTGCTTTATGTTCCTGTACGGCTATCGAAAACTGAACTTATCACTGGTCAGGATTGCCGCAGTCATATCAATAGTCGGGATCGTACTAAACAGGTTAAATATTTCAACCATCTCATTCAAATGGTATGAAAATGCCATCCATTTTCCATCCTGGATGGAGATTGTTGTTAGCGCTGCAGTAATTTTTGTGCAAATTTTAGTATTCAGGTGGATCATAAGAAGAATGCCGGTTTATAATGACCCTCAGGCCCGGGTATTTGAAGAGCCTAAAAACAAATCAATCAAAGTAAATACTAAAAGTAGAGAAAAATGGAAAATTTCAGTAGAATAGATATATTCGATACCAAAGGAATTGAGTATATATTTGTAATTGGATATTTACTGATCCTGATATTTTATTGGAAAGTATCGAATAAAGAAGTGAGATTTGCTGGTCAGATTCAAAAAGTAATCAGCAATCTTTCTGCCAGTTTATTAAGAATTCCCCAAGGATTGTTTTACAACCCAAATCATGCCTGGACTCACCTGGATGAGTCCGGAACTGCAAAGGTTGGAATGGATGACTTTCTTCAGCATGTGGTGGGCGAAATAAAATTCGCCAATCTAAAGAATCCTGGAGAAACAATTAAAAAAGGAGATTTGTTAACAGAAATTGTGCAAAATGGGAAGCGACTGCAAGTATTTTCACCCATATCCGGAAAAATAATAAATACCAATGTTACATTAAGCAAGAATCCTGAACTGGTTAACGAGGATCCATACGGAAAAGGATGGATTTATCAGATAAAGCCGGCAAACTGGATGACAGAAACAAGCTCCTGCTATCTCGCTGATGAGGCAACCAAGTGGACAACCAAAGAATTAGAAAGATTTAAAGACTTCCTGACTGGCGGATCAATGAAGAAATTTTCGACCGAGCCATTCATGGTATTATTACAGGATGGCGGTGAATTACGCGACAATATACTTTCAGAACTGCCCGATAACATATGGAAGGATTTTCAGATTCAATTTCTGAACAGTACTGTAACAGAAGGCTGATTTATAGCATGTATTAATAACATAGATTTTTCATATCTTGCATTGAACAATATCCGTGATAATTTTTAAAGAGTTAATCATCAAGATGGTATTTACATGACTTTCTTTAACAAATCTGGAAACAGATATGCCAGGCTAGTTGGTTTCCTTAAAAGGAATTTGAGATTCAGATCCACTATTTATAGCCGTGTAGTTCGTACTATCACCATACTTTCCGTTTTTTTGTTCTTATCGTTTGGCGTGATTTTCAGGTCAGTTAACGAAGGATATTTGAATAAGGTGATCCGGCAAAATGGTAACAACATCGGCTCAATTGTTGAAGGAGCATTATTCCATTCCATGCTCGAAAACAACAGGAGTGCGCTGCAAAATACGATTGATGTTATTAATACCTTGCCGGGCATCGAGGATGTTAATATGTACGACAGCCAGGATAATCTCGTTTATTCATCCTTTCAGACCGTTACCCTCAGGCATCACAATCCAAACTGTAAAGAATGCCATGTAAATATAAAAACCATGTTTCCCCTGAAAGAGAAGTCTTTCAAAATTCTAAATATCAACACGGGATGCAAGATGAGCATGAAAGACTACGATTATCGGCTACTCTTGATCAGATCACCCATATTAAATGAAAAATCCTGCTATACAGGCTCCTGTCATGCGCATCCTCAAAGTGAGGAGGTACTCGGTTCATTTGTGATAAGGATTCCATTGGAAGAGCTTGACTCATCCATTCAAGAATCATCAACCGATTTTTTCCTACTGGCAGCGTTAACCACCTTTTTGCTGGTTGCCTTTTTAATGCTTTTCACCCGTAAAAACATTAAGAGTCCTTTAAATGCCATTATACAAGCCAGCGAAGCGGTATCCAAAGGGGATAAAACGACAAGACTGGAGATAAAACCCAAACAGCCCATGGATATGAGGATGGTTTCCTCGGCCTTTAATGACATGCTTGACAGCCTGCAATCAGCTAACATCGAGTTGCAGAGCTGGTCGCAGCAACTTGAATATAAAGTCCGGAAAAAGACTGAAGAATTGTCCGAGATGCAGCATGAATTAATCCATGTGGAACGAATAGCATCGCTAGGGAAACTATCCTCCTCCGTTGCACATGAAATAAATAATCCTTTATCGGGTATATTAACTTACACCAAGTTGGTTCTTAAACAATTACGGAAGGTTAAGCTGGAGGAGGAGGTGAAAGAACCGATGTTAAAATACCTGACAGTCATTGAACTGGAAACAAAACGTTGTGGCGACATTGTTAAGGGCTTGTTAGAATTTTCCAGAAAAGACCAGCATGATTTTGTGATTCTGCACCTGCACAAAATCTTAGACGAAGTTCATAAGTTAATGGCGCACCAGATGAAAATGGCCAACATTAGCTTTCTTGTCACATTTTCTGCTCAATGGGATGTTATAAATTGCAGTGAAAATCAGATCAAGCAGGCGTGTATTGCAATTCTGCAGAATGCATCTGAAGCCGTTTTTGATAATGGGGAAATTCTAATGAAAACATCCAACCCGGATGAAAAGACAATTAAAATAGAGATAACGGATAATGGCGTTGGTATTGCCCCTGAGGACATTTCCCATGTTTTTGAACCCTTCTTCTCAGCCAAACTGAAGACAAGTGGTATTGGCCTGGGATTGGCGATTGCCTATGGAATTGTTCAAACTCACAACGGGAAAGTAGAGATAGATTCGGAATTAGGTAAAAGGACTACCCTATCAATAATATTGCCTTTAACAAAGATTAAATATGAGGAAGATGGGCTTATTTAATGTAAATAAGGAGAAAAACAATATCGGAAGTTCCCTGCTTAAAAAGTACTATAATTTCCGATCGTCTATTTACGGTCAGGTAGTACTCATCATCGCTATTTTATCCATTTTTCTTGTTATATCATTTGGAACCATTTTCAAATCGATAAACAAGGCATATATGGAGAGTATAATACAGCAAAGCGGGAGCAATGTTTGTTTGCTTGTTGAAGGTGCTTTATATCAATACATGCTGGAAAACGATAAAACGGCTTTGCGCAATATGCTGAATATTATCAATGAAATGCCAGGTATTGAGGATGTTAACATGTATGACAATCAGGATAATCTTGTCCACTCCTCCTTTACAGATCAATACAACAGGCACAATAATCCAAATTGCAAGGATTGCCATAAGAATATTAACATTATGTTTCCTAAAAAAGAGAAATCTTTTAGAATTGTAAATATTGACAGCAAATGTGAGATGAGTCAGAAAGACTACGATAACAGGCTTTTACTAATAAAAGCGCCTATATTAAATGAGAAATCTTGTTTTACAGCTTCCTGCCATGCGCATCCCCAAAGTGAGGAGGTACTCGGCTCTTTTGTAATCAGGATTCCATTGGAAGCGCTGGATGCAAACCTTAAAAAGTCTTACGGATTAGCCATAATAGCAACATTATTGCTCGTAATCTTTTTACTGAATTTCACCAGGAGAAAGATTAAAAATCCATTAAATGCCATTATAGAGGCGAGCGAAGCGGTTTCCAGAGGTGATAACAGCACCAGGTTGGAAATAAAACCTCATCAATTGAACGATGTGAAGATGGTATCCATGGCCTTTAATGAAATGCTTGACAACCTTCAATCGGCCACCAGTGAGTTGCAGAATTGGTCGCAGCAACTGGAATATAAAGTCCAGAAAAAGACTGAAGAACTGTCTGAAATGCAGAATGAATTAATTCATGTAGAACGAATCGCCTCACTGGGTAAACTTTCCTCGTCTGTCGCACATGAAATTAACAATCCACTGTCCGGCGTTTTAACCTACACGAAGTTGGTTCATAAACAATTACGCAAGCTCAACCTGGATGAAACGGTAAAAGAGTCAATGTTGAAATATTTAACAGTTATCGAACTTGAAACCAAACGCTGCGGCGACATTGTTAAGGGGTTATTGGAATTTTCAAGGAAGGATCAGCAGGATTTTGAAACCAGGCATCTGCATAAAATCTTAGATGATGTTTATACCTTGATGTCGCACCAGATGAAAATGGCCAACATCAGTTTTCTGACTGCTTTTTCTGCCCAATGGGATCTGATACATTGCAGTGAAAATCAAATTAAGCAGGCGTGCATTGCTATACTGCTTAACGCCTCGGAAGCTGTTTTTGAGAATGGGGAAATTCTGATGAAAACCACCAACCCGGATGAAGAGACAATAATAATAGAGATAACGGACAATGGCGTAGGTATTGCCCCAGAGGACCTTCCCCATATTTTCGAACCCTTTTTCTCTGCCAAACAGAAGGCCAGCGGTATCGGTTTAGGATTAGCCATTGTCCATGGGATTGTTCAAAGCCATAACGGAAGGGTTGAGGTAGACTCTGAATTGGGAAAAAGAACCACGGTATCAATAATTTTACCAGTTATTAAGAATTAATATTTAAAAAAAATGGCTTTAAACATATCCATTTTGATTGTGGACGATGAAGATTCAGTACGAGATTCCTTGTATAACTGGTTCATCGACGACGGGTATCGCGTAGACTGCGCCGAAAACGCCAAACAGGCCTTGTCAATTCTTGAATCTAAAAACTTTGACATCATTCTGGCTGATATTAAAATGCCAGGTATGGATGGATTGGAAATGCACCGTCGGATAAAATCCTTAAATAAGGACTCTATCGTGATCATTATGACGGCTTTTGCTTCCGTATCCACGGCGGTACAGGCGTTAAAAGATGGTGCATACGATTATATAACCAAACCATTTGACCCTGACGACCTTTCCCATTTAATCCGAAATGCAGCCAATCAGATATCCTTAAAAGCAGAGAATGAGGCATTAAGGAATAAAGTGGTCTCCCTTGAAAATATTGAGGACCTGGTTGGCAACAGCCAGGTAATGATGAAAGTGTTGAAAGAGGTGGAACGAGTGGCTCAATCAAATTCTCCTGTCATTATTACCGGCGAAAGCGGTACCGGTAAGGAACTTATTGCCAAAGCCATACATTCCAATTCACATCGAAAATACTTTCCGCTGGTTAGTGTACATTGCGGAGCCCTGACCGAGAGTCTTTTGGAAAGTGAATTATTCGGGCACGAAAAAGGAGCTTTTACCGGTGCCATGTTTAATCGGAAGGGGCGATTCGAAATGGCTGATGGTGGAACCATCTTTCTTGATGAAATAGCTACCATCTCGGCCAAGATGCAAATTGAACTGTTGCGTGTATTGGAATCCAAAACTTTTGTCAGGGTGGGCGGCAATAAGGAGATCACATCCGATTTCAGGGTGATCTGTGCCACTAACAGGGATTTGAAGAAAATGGTTGAGAATGGAACCTTTCGGGAAGACCTGTTCTACCGGTTGAACGTGGTGAATATCAATGTTCCGCCCCTCCGTGAACGAAAGGAAGATATCCCGCTTCTTGTACATTATTTTATTGAAAAATATTGCACCTCCATGAGCCGGGATATTATTTCCATGGATTCAGCAGCTTTGAAACGGATCGAGGAATATGATTTCCGGGGAAATGTTCGAGAACTCGAAAACATGATTGAACGGGCTATTGTAATCGGCAACAATAAAGAGATCCGTGTTAAGGATCTGCCTTTTGAAAAGGATATGATCAATAATTCGATTGAAAGCCTGGAGGAAATCGAAAAAAAACATGTTCACCAGATCCTCATTAAATACGATTGGAATATCTCCCACTCTGCTAAAGCTTTAAAGGTAGATCGAGTAACCCTCTACAATAAAATCAAAAAATACGGGTTAGATCCTTCAAAATAAACACAACCTGTTGTTTTAAAAGGCTTTATTAATTGAAAAAGCAGAGCATCCTACTAATTTCTGACGAGCATTTTGAGAAGGAATTTCTTGATAAGATCGCGCTGGATATTACCCGGGAATATCTGTTTCCGGTTGAGCTCGGGGAAATCCATATCGATATCAGTGATTATTATGATCCCACACGAAGACAATATGATGCTAACGAATTATTAAAGAAAATTGATTCCGTCTCCTCATCCGAAATAATTAAACAGATCGGCCTGTTCAGGGTCGATCTGTTTATTCCGATCCTGACTTATATTTTTGGTCAGGCTGCCTTTAATGGAAATGCAGGTATTGTTTCCCTGTACCGACTTAGAAATGAGCATTATGGCATGAAAAAGGATGAAGCTTTGCTCCTGAATCGCTTCACCAAAGTGGTGATCCATGAACTGGGACATACTTTTGGTTTAATTCACTGCCATATTCCGACGTGTGTAATGAGATCAAGCACCTACGTTGAAGATATTGATCAGAAAAGTAAAAACCTCTGCTTCAAATGTCGATCCAAAATCGGACTTGTTTAAATATGTACATTTCACTCAAGCTGGTTCTTGGTGATTTGCTGAGCTTGGGAAACAAGGGCAAAAAGCGAGAGTATTGCGGCAATACTTATCTTCTTCATTTGATTCAATTCATCAAATTACAATATATTAACCAATAATTAGACGAATCCAAAGGACCATTGAAAGCTTCTGAATCTGTGCGGTTTCGAATCGTTTGGATTGAGCTTGATCATAAACGAGGATTCATTCCTTTTTACTCTTTTGGAGCTCTCACGGTTGGTCTGGATCGTTAACATAAAGAAAAAAATAAAGGATGCTAAAAGAAAGAGCCTGGTAGGCAGGATGTATTGCATTCTGCGACCCGAATGTCAAATTTTTATGTGGATTTCTGACAAAATCAGAAAAGTTGAGCGAACAGAAATATTCTTCCGTTTTAACTTCGGGTCTTGAATTAAAACCGGCAAGTGAAATTGTGATTGAAATTTCAAGGATTTTGTTTTTCACCGGTACCGAAAGCAGGAGCCTCGGTCCCAGTTTAAAAGATGATAACCAGTACATCTGTCCGCTCTGCAATTCAGGATCCGGCCCGCAGACAATACAACGGAAACCTCCTTTTAAAGGAACTCGACACCCAATATGCTTCCGAATTCATAAAAACCTTTGGATTATTCTATGTAGATCTTTTTATTCCTATTCTGACGCACATTTTCGGGCAGGCGTTTTTAGGGGGAAGGACAGCAATTGCATCGATTTACAGACTTAGTAATGAGCGATATGGATTGAAAGAGATCAATAATTATCTCATAACCCGTCTTACCAAAGAGGTTATCCATGAACTCGGTCACACCTTCGGCTTAATCCATTGTCATGTTCCCACCTGCGTAATGGGTTCCAGCACCTACGTTGAAGATATCGACCAAAAAAGCTCAAATTTTTGCAACAAATGCCGGGCAGAATTAGGATTACCTTAAGGCAAAGCTCTCCACGGATAAAAATATTTACCACTTTCTTTGATGTAATAATAAAGTGAATATCTTTATATAATACACAGTTCCTGATGCTAAAAATGGTGTATTTAATGTCTATATCTCTATTTCTCTTAATTAAAAAATAAACAAAATGGGAAATCTACTTTATGTAATCGCAGTAATTCTAATCATCTTATGGGCAGTCGGATTTTTTGCCTATAGTGCAGGTTCAGTTATTCATATACTGCTTGTTATTGCAGTGGTCGCAATATTGTTAAGACTGATTCGCGGAGATAGAATATTAAGATAATATTGACCGTGTTTGCAACCAGCTAAATCATCCTGATATTTGATGTTAATATTTCCAATGATTTTTTGGAACAAGTGGAACTGATTGATGAAAGGAACTTGTAAATTAGCGGCCTGAACATACAAAGTATCATTTATTCTTTTGTCTGATAACAGGTTAGCATAATGAGAAGATGGCGCATTGAAGATTCGGCTGAACTCTACAACATCAACGGTTGGGGGATCAACTATTTTTCGATTAATGAAAAGGGGCATGTTGTTGTAACTCCGAAAAGCAACGGCGCCAAGGTCGACCTGCTGGAGCTCGTTGAAGAACTTCAGCTTCGCGATGTATCAGCCCCGATGCTGATCCGGTTTCCCGACATTCTCGACGACCGGATCGAAATCATGTCGAGTTGTTTCAAGGTTGCAGCCGAAGAATACGGGTATAAAGCCCAGAACTTTATCATCTATCCGATCAAGGTAAACCAGATGCGCCCCGTGGTTGAAGAGATCGTTAGCCATGGAAAGAAATTCAATATCGGACTGGAAGCGGGATCAAAGCCTGAATTGCACGCAGTTATCGCTATCAATACCGATTCGGATTCGCTCATTATATGCAATGGTTATAAAGATGAGGACTATATAGAATTAGCCCTTCTTGCCCAAAAGATGGGAAAACGGATCTACATCGTGGTTGAAAAGTTTAATGAACTGAAGCTGATCACCAAAATAGCCAGGCAGCACAAAATCAAGCCTAACATTGGAATCCGCGTTAAGCTGGCCAGTTCCGGCAGTGGAAAATGGGAAGATTCAGGGGGTGATGTCAGTAAATTCGGACTTACCTCCAGCGAACTTATTGAGGCTTTGGATTTTCTGGAGAAGAGGGAAATGAAGGACTGTCTCAAGCTCGTGCATTTCCACATTGGCAGCCAGGTCACGAAAATCCGCAGGATAAAACTTGCCCTGCGCGAGGCTTCCCAGTTTTATGTGCAGCTTTATTCAAAGGGATTCAATGTGGAATTTGTAGATATCGGCGGAGGTCTGGGGGTTGATTATGACGGAACCCGCTCGTCGAACAGCGAAAGCAGTGTAAACTACAGCATTCAGGAATATGTGAATGATGCCACTTTTGCTATGGTTGATGCGAGTGATAAAAATGGCATCCCCCACCCCAACATCATCACTGAATCAGGACGGTCGCTGACCGCTCACCATTCGGTGCTTGTTTTTGAGGTTCTTGAGGCCGCTACCACCCCTGCCTGGGATGAAAATGAGGAAATCAGTAAAGAGGATCACGCACTGGTTCAGGAGCTTTACTCTTCATGGGAAACGCTGAATCAACTAAGCATGCTTGAAACCTGGCACGATGCCCAACAGATTCGCGAAGAGGCCCTCGACCGCTTCAGTCTCGGTTTGCTCGACCTGAAAACCCGCGCTCAGATCGAACGGCTGTTCTGGTCGATAGCGAAAGAGATTTACCAGATGACCAACGAATTAAAGCATATCCCTGAGGAGTTGCTGCATCTTCCTAAATTACTGTCTGACAAATACTTCTGCAATTTCTCGCTTTTCCAGTCGCTTCCGGATTCCTGGGCAATTGACCAGATTTTCCCGATCATCCCGATTCATCGTCTGGATGAAAAGCCCGACCGGTCGGCTACCTTACAGGATATTACCTGTGATTCCGATGGAAAGATTGATAATTTTATCTCTACGCGGAATCTGTCGCACTATTTACCGGTTCATTCCCTGAACGCCAGGGATCCCTATTATATCGGTGTGTTTCTGGTGGGAGCCTATCAGGAGATTCTGGGTGATCTGCACAATCTGTTCGGTGATACCAATGCTGTTCACGTTTCGGTCGACAGCAAAGGATACTCGATCGATCAGATTATTGATGGCGAAACAGTTGCCGAAGTTCTTGATTATGTACAGTATAACCCGAAAAAAATGGTACGCACAGTGGAAACGTGGGTAACATCATCCGTAAAATCTGGTATCATTACTGCTGAAGAAGGCAAGGAGTTTTTATCGAATTACCGTTCGGGATTGTATGGTTACACTTACCTCGAATAGGGTCACGCTCCGCCCCTGGCGCGAAAATGATCTGACTTCTCTGGTCAGGCATGCGAACAATTTCAATATCTGGATAAATCTTCGTGATGGGTTTCCACATCCTTATACCGAAGAGGCCGGCAGAGGCTGGCTGAAGATGGCAATGAATGAAGCTACCCACCTGTTTTTAGCCATAGAAGTTGATGGTGAGGCTGTTGGTGGTATCGGAGCCACCTTCAAAGATGATGTTTACCGAATAAATGCTGAGATCGGCTATTGGCTTTCAGAGGAATACTGGGGACAGGGATTGGTATCCAATGCCGTTACCCTTCTGGTTGATTATATCTATGATAAGTACCCTGCTATTCTGCGTATTTATGCCGATTTGTTTTCTCATAATCCAGCATCTGCAAGGGTTTTACAAAAATGCGGATTCCACCTCGAAGCGATCCACAAAAACGCTGTGATCAAGAACGGAAAGGTGATTGACGAGCATCGGTACGTGAAATTCAGATAAGTCTGGCACGTTTTTCGCTATCTTTGCACCATGAATCAGCGCGTGGTAGTCGGCATATCAGGAGGGGTTGATTCGGGAGTGGCAGCATGGCTTCTGAAACAGCAGGGCTATGACGTGATTGGCCTGTTCATGCGGAACTGGCATGATACAACAGGACTGATTTCGGCCGAATGTTCCTATGAAGATGACGTCCTGTTTGCCGGGATGGTTGCACAAAAAATCGGTATACCTTTTCACCAGGTGGATCTCAGTGAACAGTACCGTGAGCGGGTGGTCGATTACTTGTTCAGGGAATATGAAGCCGGCCGAACACCCAATCCCGATGTATTGTGCAACCGCGAAATCAAATTTGATGCATTTGTTGAAGAAGCTCTGAAACTGGGAGCCGAAAAGGTAGCTACCGGACACTATGCCCGGGTTGAGTCAATTGATTCATCAAACGGACCGGTTTACCGCCTGATGGGCGGACTGGATAAGAACAAGGATCAGAGCTATTTCCTTTGTCAGTTGAACCAGAAACAGCTGAGTTACGCGATGTTCCCGCTTGGAGAAATGACGAAACCTGAAGTGCGGGAAATTGCTCGGGAACAAGGATTAGCTAATGCCGAACGAAAAGATTCACAGGGCATTTGCTTTGTGGGAAAAGTCGATTTGCCTGTCTTTCTGCAGCAGAAACTGGCCTCAAAAACGGGCCGGATTATTGAGATACCCAAGAACATTTTTTTACCTCCAACCGGACAAACGGTTCAGGAGCTTTCGAAATCAGTGGAATTGAAACCCGAAATGGGTGTGGTTATAGGCGAACACCAGGGTGCCCATTTCTATACGATCGGCCAGAGAAAAGGCCTTAACATCGGAGGTAAGGAAGAACCGCTTTTTATCCTTGGCACAGATGTCATCAACAACATTATCTATGTAGGTCAGGGCCAGGACCATCCTCTTTTGTTCAAAAAAGCTCTTCTTGTTAAACGGCATGAAGTTCACTGGATCCGTCCCGACCAAACCCTCAAACCCGGCGAGGAAAGAGAATGCCTCGCACGGATCCGGTATCGGCAGGAGCTCCAGAAAGCCCGTGTGATCTGCGAACCCGAAGGGATCTATCTCCTTTTCGATCAACCCCAGCGAGCTGTGGTTCCCGGCCAATTTGCCGTTTGGCAATATGGCGATGAACTGATCGGCAGCGGACCCATTAA
>QYQM01000118.1 GCA_007280905.1 Porphyromonadaceae bacterium
GGCTTATTCCAGATATGGAATATGAGCTTTTGGTCCTGTTCGACAATGGTGATCTCAGGGGCATCCGGTCCGTTTATGACTTTGAAGCAATTTTCAAACAATCGCTGAGCAATCTGATCAGCCTGAAGCAATTTATTAACAGATGCAAGCAGGCCGCCCTCAAAAGAACGTGCCCAAACAATTCCTACTGTAATATCATTTACAGCACCAGGTTCCAGGACAAATGGCCCGGACGATTGCACCTGCCGGCGGTCGGCCGGTTCGTTTCCAGCAGTTTCTTCGGTCCATGGCGGCATTTTTATTCCACCCTGTCCCCAGCCGCATGGATCGGAATTGCCCGGAAACATAAAGTCGGCAAACGGTCCGATACCGCCTCCCGAAGGATGGGCATTTCCCCCGTAGCGCATGCGTTCATTATCTTTCCAGAAGCCTCTTAAATAATTATAGTAATCTGATGGGATATCGGGGTCACCCAACGGCCCTGATCCGCCATAATACAGGAATCGCCTCATGCCCCAGCGTTCATTGTCCACAATACCGTCTCCAAAGTTGAGGCCGTTAATATTACCGTTCAGGGCACAATCGTTACAGATCAGGTTCAACTGGCTGTCATAACTGGTACAGTCATCTTTCCCGTTCGGATCCTGATAAGGGCCTTCGAAAAAGTCGATTCCGATTGCCGGGGGATTGGCACCGTATGCGTAAATCTCGCCGCTACCGTCGACGAGATCCCCGTTGTATGTATAGCCCAATCCGTTAGATACATGGCAGCCCACATAATCATCCATCCAGTAGCCCAGATCCGAATCTGCATAAACTCCGAAATAGGTTTCAACAAGCGTATAGGTTGAACGATTGATCAATGCATAATTATAAAAGGTCATATCGTTCAAAGCGTCGTTGGTGGAGAACTCGAACCCCTGAGCATGTATCTCCATTCCAATGGCCTCACCATTAGGAATCTGATGGATATTGCCACGATCGTTATAAATCCACCAAAGGGTTTGGTCGCCATAGAGCCTGGGTCTCCTGAGCTCACGCGTAGTTCCGCAGGCCAGAATTCCATCCAGATCATAAAATGGGTAATCCCCATCGGCCGGATTGTAAAATCCGTCATCGTTATTGTCCCAGAATGGGGCAAGATAGAAGGAATAACCCTGTGCTACATCGCCATGAGCCGGCCACTCATTAATGACCACAGGAATCGTATAACCCTGGAACTCTCTCGTTCTGGTCTGAGCATCTGCGTTATACCAGCTTCTGAAGGCATCTACCTGGTAACGGGTCAGTGCAAAATGTTTGTCGAATGCGTAACAGGTTTCAACATCGGTGGTTCCGCGCTGGTCTCCCTGTGTGATAAGCGGTCCGGGCCAGTAGTTTATATCTCCCTGGTATTTAATGGCTGAGAGTTTGAGCTGGCCATTCACATCGGTTCCTCCGATCCAGATCCCACCCGAACACATTGAGGATTTCCCACTGTTTTTCGGAATTTCATAATTGGGAGCATCTGATACGTTCCATAAAACCCCGTTGGTCCAGATGTAGGTACGGACATTATTCAGATCCAGCATGGTTCTGGTTTTCCCCGGAGTACAGCCGGCAGCAAAAGCTTTTATATTAACTGACTGATTATAATCGCTTTTACTGCGATGATCTTTAGCATTAACCGGTACTGCAATGGTAAGGGTCAAGAACCAGCAAATGGCTTTGGCAATCTTCATTCCCATGGCGGGAGTATTTTTTTGGTTTGAATCGGCCAAATGTAGAGAAAAATAAGAAGCTACGGTTCCCTGTTTTTTTTTACCATGGACAGCCTTCTTTTTACACATTAAACAAGCGAAATCATGCATTTGTAAAATAATTGGCTGAAACAGATACGAAAACGACATTTTTATCGTAATTTAGATACCGAATTGATTGCTTACAGATTTTACAACCGGCAATCGTATCTATTTGAACTTTAACTCAGTTTTAACCGATAAAAAATAACTCAAAAAAATTAACATTATGATTTCAAAAAAAATGATTTTTTTTGGGATACTCATCAGGAGGTTGTTTATGCCACCGATTGAGAAATTGATCCTGAAAAATATCCTGAAAAAAGGCAGAACCTATCCGGGTGATGTCGTGAAAGACCTCGGTATCTCACAGACACCAGGTATGAAAAAAATCCTCGAACTGAAAAGAAAGGGTTATCTCATCCGTGATGATAACTCGAGTCTGATGCGGATCAATCCCGCTATGCGTAAGATAGTCAAGATTATGACAGGCTAATCCGGGCAAATTTATTAGTTAAAAAAGTTGTCGGCTGAAATGATTTCGGTGGACAACTTTTTTTTTGTGCCCGATTTGAAAAAAATGGCTGCTTTTCAATAGTTGGAAATCCCTAAATTCGCAATATGTTACGCCCAAATTATTAAATTGATGAAATCAACAATTCTTTCCTGGTTTTTGGTCCTTTGTCTGGCGTTAACCGGATTATCCCCAATGGTATTGATGGCTGATGAAGTGACAAAAAATCAAGCTTTAACGATCGCCGACCAGGTGGTAAAACAATATTTTCCTGCCGAACGTCAGCTGCCTTCAGCCAGTATCAGTATCAGCGCCAGTTTTAAAACGAATGATCCTTTTTATGTTTGCAATGTTGGCGAAACCGGTTATGTGCTTGTTTCAAAAAGCGATAATTGCCCGCCGGTTCTTGGTTTTTCATGGGAAAGCAACTTTCCCGCACGTACGGCGGAGTTACCGGTATTAATGAATACGGTTCTTGACAACATACGAACTTTATGTGATGATTATGCCAGCCGCGATACGGTGAACCCGTCTATTATGGAAAGCTGGAAAGCATTTTCTTCGAAGAAATCAGGGTCTTTAGTTAAAACGGGTATTGTCGCACCCCTGCTTGCAACATCCTGGAATTGCGACAGTACCTTTTTTGACCTCTTTCCAAAGGACTTCAAAAACGGGGGCTCTGTGCCGATTGCCATGGGTCAGGTATTTCGTTATTTTGCAGAGCCTTTTTCTGGCACTGATGAGCTTTGCTATATATTGAATGGGTACGGCGAATTGTGCACTCAATTTAATCAGGCCCGGCTACGGTTCGACCGGATGTCCAATACCCTGGGAAACCCGGCAGTGGATTCATTGATCTATTATATGGCTGTAACCTGTATGTTGCAACCGGAAGGTGCATCACTCGAAGCTTATAAGCAAACCCTTCCCGTACATTTTGGTTACAGCCCGGAGATGCGTGCCGTGGAAAGCTGGAACTACAATATTGGTGATGTAATTCACCATCAGCTCACCCTAAGGCGTCCGGTTCCGGCCGAATGGCTGGGACAGGCTTTCGTTATCGATGGCTATTTCCCGGATAATCTCTACCATTTCAATATGGGTTGGGGCGGTCAATACAATGGATTTTACCTTTTGGATTATCCGGTAGTGAAGGTGGACACTGATCATTCGTTACTCACCTGTTATACTGATTATCATCCGAAATCACTTCTTCCAGTAGCCACAAATCTCACTGCTGCACCCGAAGGCGACAGTATCCGGGTTAGCTGGAACACCAATATGAACGATTCACTTCGTTCAATGCTCGTGCGGTTTGTCGTTTTACGCGACGGATTGATCCCGATCGCCGAAACTACCCAATCGACCGTGGTCGTATCTGCCGCCATGATGGGCGGCAGCTCAGGTCTTCGTGTGGTAGCTGATTTCGGAATTAACGGTGCATCTGAACTAAGCGTGCCTTTCCTGTATATTTCCGATCAACGGGTTGCCGATATTCCCAGCCTCGCCTTGCGTATTTTGATAAATACCAAACTGGGAGCCAGTGAACTGCTCCGTCAACCATTTGTAGGCGAACTGGAACTGATTAAAGATCTTGAAATTAATTTTACCGATCAGCGCGGCCTGGAGAAGCTGCCTCAGCTGAGAAATCTCAGGATCGACGGTACTAATATACGGACTCTGCGGGATGGCGATTACCTTCAAAAACTACAGCATCTGCGTTTTTATAAATGTATTGATTTCGATTATACGATTTTTAGCCATACCCGCTCCCTTATTCAGTTGTATGGATATGATTATCTGCCGACCGACCTCTATGAATTCCGTCACAATGCCGATTTGGGTATGCTTGTGTTTACCACAACCGGGACTAATCCCAATATGCTCATGGACCTGTATGGAGCTGATAAATATTTTCCGAAGCTGGCCGATTTTTTTGTCCGGCATTTAAGCGCCGGAATCAGTGCGAACTATGAAGATTGTTTCGTCAGCTATGAATCCTATCTCGATATTTATCCCAAAATCAAATCAAATCTCAACTTACTGTTACGAACGAAACCAACTTCATTTGCTCCCTGCTATCCAACGCCGGCCCGGAATATCAATCTTCCCTCAGTATCCCGTATCAGCTGGCAGGCTAATTTTAAAGATCAGCCCGGTGTCTATTATAATGTCTTTGTCGGCAACAGCAGGAGAACACTGGAACTGGTTTCGGTTTTCCAATTAGAGAAGTATTACGACGGTACATTTGAACCGAATACGGATTATTTCTGGCGGATAGAGGCTTATCATACTGATTCCACCTATTATTCAGGGGTCTTTCATTTCTCTACCTGGCAGGATCTGCCTATACCGTTTATTGAAAGATTTGATGATTACTATTCCTCTTGCCCGGTAGCAGATGAATCTCCTTTCTGGATCAATTTTGATAACACGCTTACCGGTAAAGCAGTTACCAACAGGAACATAAAATTTGATGGTTTTTATTCGCTCGAGCTGAAACCCAGAAGCGATGCCGGGGTGCTGATCAAATTACCTGTGGATCCGGTCTATTATATTGAGTTCCGGTTTTTGAATCAGGGAGGGCAGGTAACCGCCGAGCTACTGCAAAAAAGCGGCTCGTCGGATGATAATATCGTGAATTCGAAAATCGATTTCCAGGGCAAGGAGATCGGATTATTTACCTATGAAGGATCAACCTTTCCGTTCAATTTTGTCCCTGATCAGTGGAACCGTGTAAATATCTCCCTGAACATGAATACCGGCTTGGCTTCATTGAGTCTGAATGAAGTAGTTCTGAAAGAATGGCAATGGCATGTTCAGATCGGAGGCGCCGCCAATACCAATCCTTTTAAAGGGATACGATTTGTGAACAATGTGGGATCTGCAGGCGGATCCGGTTTTATCGATAATCTGGTCATTGATGTGCAGAATCCGCTTTCAACCGATTTGGTTCTGAATCCGGAGATCGGGATGGTTTACCTGCCGGGAAGCCGTGAGGTAATGTTTACCGGAGTTCAGCCCGATGCTATCAGGGATATTACTTTATACGATATACAGGGTCGCAAAATGGTTGCCCGCGAAAACCCTGACAACCTTATTTTTCCTATCGGATCAGCCGTGCGTAACGGAATATACGTGGTTGTGGTCAACCGTAAAGACGGCCGGCCATTCTCACGCAAAATTGCTGTACTGGATTAGTGGATTTGAAATTTGATATTGAAAAGTCTGTACAGATATATCTTTCAACAAGATCGGGCATGTTATCGCCTGATTTTTATGCTGATGATCCTGTTGGTGACCAGCATATCAGTCACTTCCGTGGCCCAGAAACAAGGCTACTTTTGGTATTTCGGAAAAAACGCAGGACTTGATTTTACCGGGTTCGACCCTATACCATTAAGCAATAGCCAGATGGATGCACCGGAAGGAGTGGCTTCGATCTCGGATTCCACCGGTCAGCTTCTTTTTTATACCGATGGGGTGAATATCTGGAACTCCAATCATGTTAAGGTAAATACAACCAACCTGAGCGGGGATCCCTCCTCTACTCAATCAGCAACCATTGTGCCCGATCCGGATAATACTGATCAATACTTTGTTTTTACTACAAAGTCTTTCACCACTGGCAGCCAGACTAATTTCGGAGGCAATTATTATACCATTAAAATCCAATCAGATAGAACAGGTTTAATAACCTATGACTATTCTGCCGCAACGGGCACCGGAGGATTGGCCCCTAATTCCACTGAAAAATTCGTGGCTGTTCCCTTTAACTATTCAACTAATAAAACCGGGTATTGGTTCCTGATGCATGAGTTTGGTAACAATCGGTTCATTAAAGTTAAGCTTGATAGTATCTGGCATGATCCAGTTCATCAGGACATTGGCTTTATTCATCAGAATGATACCATCGACGATGGCACCAACCGGGGTGCAACCGGGCAAATGAAGGTAAATGATATTGGAACCCGCATTGCTTTGGCCGTAGAAGGTGGGAAATACTTTGAGATTTTCAAGTTTAAAGATGATAGTACCGGAATGATCTCGGCTCCTTTGAGGATCCCGGCTGGCGACCCGGGTGATAAATTCGCCTATAAATATGGAGCCTATGGGGTTGAGTTTTCTCCAACCGGCCGTTATGGATTTGATCCCACAAGCGGGAACTACCTCTATGGTTCAACACAGGATGGTGGCCAGATTTATCAATGGAATCTTTCCTTTTTTGACAGTTACGATCGAACCCAGTTTATCAAGAACGGCCAGATCAAATACAACAATCCTGAAATTAAGTGCGGCGGTTTGCAGATTGCACCAAACGGCAAAATTTATGTCGCCCTTAACGGACAAGATTATCTTGGAGTCATTAATTCCCCGATGCGACCCGATTGTAAGTTCGAGGCTAACGGAGCCAGGCTGGTCGATAACGATACCGGACTTGGTGGGCTCAGCGGATTAGGATTGCCGGCTCCAATACCATTGGTTAAAAGTCCGGAGCCGTTCTATTTTGAAAATCTTTGTTTTGGAGATGAAACATTATTTTATATAACTGATCAGACCGGCCTGACTGCTAATACGCCACGGGCATGGATATTTACCAAGCTGGGAGGTGGAGGAGGAACGGTAACAAAGACGTCTCAAACAAACGAGTTAAGATACCAATTTCTTACCGCCGGCAATTACAGGGTTTTATTAAGGGCATTTAAGTCAGGAAGTCCGGTTACCTTTTCGAGAGGCTTGACCATTAATCCTTTACCTATTGTTCAGTTGATCGAAAACAACACTAAAGACACAGTCCAGCTATGCCGGGGTACTTTTTTAAATCTGGATGCCGGTTCAGGGGCATTCTATGAATGGGAGGATGTTAACATCAAACAACGGCGCCGGACAATTACCACTGATAGTGTTTATCCACTGATGGAGTACCGGGTTAAAGTGACCGATTATCACGGTTGTGTGGGATGGGATACCCTCTGGGTGGAAAAAAAGATTCCTTTCTCGATTGATTCAACTTCTTCTAAAAAAGCTTTCTGCGGGAATAAGGACGGAAGCGTCACAGTTTTCCCCCATGGAAATGTCCAAAGCTATAATTACCAATGGGAAGGATCTCCTGGTGTTAACTCCAATACTCTGACTGGTCTTAACGGAGGAGATTATATTGTACGTGTAATGTCGAAATCATCACCTTGCGAAGCCATCGATACCATTCATGTGGATGAACTGGGAGGATCTAGTGTAAAAATTGTTTCTTCGGGAGATTCAATTGTTTGCCCGGGAGTACCGATTAATTTGACTGTAACCGGCGCTGCGGAAATTGAATGGATTACCCCGTCAGGACTTACCGGAAACGAGGTGACCGTTACCCTGGATTCAACAACCATATTCACAGTGAATGCAATTAGCCGGGATGAGGGACGTGAATGCAAGACCCCCCTTACAGATACTATCTGGGTTTTTCCGAAGAATCCGCCTGAATTAGGGAATGATCTCACACCCTGCGGGGGTAATCCGGTAATCATTGACGGGGGTGAAGATTTTATCGACTGGCAATGGAGTGATAGCCAAACTGGGAGGTTTGCGAGAATTATAAAAGATATAGATGTCCTTGTTCTTTATGCAACAGATAAGAATGGCTGTGTTTTCACCGATACGGTTGGTATACATTTTCTGCCTGGTCCGACTGTTAACCTGGGGAAAGACACGGCTGTATGCTCGAAGGAGCCGATAGCCCTCACCGGTGGTTTTGGTGATAGTTATCTCTGGAGCACCGGTGAAACTACGGATTCAATTTGGGTTTATAAGACCGGCGATTATTGGCTGACTATTACCAAAGATAGCTGCAGCTTGTCGGATACGATTCATGTTCAGCTAAATGATCCCGATTTGTTCAGAATAGATAATGTAATACCCAATGATATAACCTGTTATGGAGCCGGTAATGGTTCGATTCAGATTTTTGCCAGGGGAGATGGACGGGATTTTTATTATTCGATAGATTATGGATTTACTTACTGGGATAATAAAGGACTCTTCGAGAATGTTGAGCCAGGAAACAGCTATGTGGTCATGGTGTGGGAAGATTCAGCTTCAACTTGTACTCAAATTTGGCCTTTCGTGATTACCATCAGCCAACCCGACACGCTTGTGGCAAAGTTTTGCTCCCTGCCACCCTCATGCAAGGATTGCACCGACGGGATGATCACGGTGGGATTAATCAGCGGAGGAACCCCTCCATATGAAATCCGCATGAATGGATTAATCCAGGATTCCATCATAAAAGATCTTGGCCTGGGCAACTATTCCCTGACTGTCACTGATTCCCAACAATGCACCATACCGTCTTCAGTGGTGCTGGCTGAAGGAACCCGACCGGAAATCATAGCTTCTGTGAATCAGCCAGTATGTTCGGGAACCCCTGTGACATTGCGGGTCGCCAACTCAAAGAAGGTAGAATGGATCAACCCTCCGGGTAAATTCAGCCTGGAAATTGTTGTGCAACCTCTGGTAACCACCATCTACAGCGTAAAATCCATTATAATGGATGCTGATAATTTTACCTGCGAAACAATCATTATATATACCGTTGAAGTAATTCCTTTTGATAAGCCCGAAATCGGTGATGATATCAATGCCTGTGAGGGTGATACCATTGAACTCCACGGGGGAGATTATGTCAGCTGGTTATGGAGCAACGGAATGATTGGTCGTGATATTCTACTCGTTGATTCACCCCCCAATCCCCTCATCCTTTCGGTCACTGATATCAACGGGTGTATACTGAAGGATACCATATCTGTGCGTTTTTCTCCCCATCCGGTAGTTGAGCTGGGTAAAGACCTGTCGGTTTGTTCATCCGGGCCGTTACAACTTTCCGGTGGCACCGGCGATAATTACCTTTGGGGTAATGGTGCCACAACACCCGAAATTTCCGTTAGTGAAAGCGGTAAATATTACTTGACAATCACCACAAATGGTTGCAGTTCAACAGATTCTATAAACGTTAAAATTCTTGATCCCAATTTATTTAGTATCGATTCCGTAAAAGCAAAGGAGAATATCTGTTTCGGTGCGGAGACAGGTTCAATCGAGATTTTCGTTCATGGTTCCGGCACATCGTATCAGTATTCGATCGACGATGGTGTGACCTATCAGGCAACCAGCCACTTTGAAAACCTTCAGGCCGGCGATTATAGTATCCGGATATCAGAGGATCTCCTGTGCTATAAAGACTATGGAGCACCCGTTAGGATTGGGCAGCCGGATTCCATCCATATATCATATCGTTTGAAATCACCGGGATGTGAAATCTGCAATGACGGGATATTAATTCTGGAAATATCCGGGGGTACTGCACCTTACCAGATTACGCTTTCAGGCGCTCCGATAGGATTGATCACCGAAACGCTGAGCATCGGATCTTATGCAATTGTCGTTACTGATTCCAATCTCTGTTCGAAAATCATTGAATTTAAACTGGAAATGCTGAATGTGGTTCCCAATGTGATCACCACTAATGGCGACGGGGTAAACGATCAGTGGAAGATACCCATGCTCAAATATTATCCCGAAGCGATAGTTAAGGTTTTTACCGCTTCCGGTAAGCTGGTCCTTGAATCGTCACCGGGTTATCCTGTACCCTGGGATGGGAGGGCTAATGGCAACCAGCTCCCCATGGGTACCTATTATTACCTGATAAACCTGGGACCCGGCGAACAACAGATTACCGGATACTTAACAATACTCAGATGACAAATAATAAAAATATAGAAGTAAGAATTTATAGATTCGAATTTAGAATGCTGAATTCTGAGGTTGAAGATTCAAGTGAGCCTGCAAGTGCTATTGTCATCCCGGCGAAGGCGGGACCCCTTGAAGCTACTCCGAGTCCCACAACCCACAACTGATAACCGACAACTGATCTTGATACTAAAAAGAACATATCTCCTCCTTATCTTCGTCTGCGTGGCCGGCATGGCGCAGGCGCAGGTATCCCCTTTGGCGGACCAGTTCCTGATCAATCCATTCCTTACTAATCCGGCCATTGCGGGTACCGCAAAAAGGGCGCCCCTGAGTATCGCGGCCCGTCAGCAATGGCTTGGCATTAAAGGTGCCCCGACCTGGCAGTCTGTCACCTGGCATACCAGCTTGAATGCTAAAAAACAGCACTTCAACCCGCGGGGATTTGTCAATAAAGGCGAGAATGCTTTTGGAAATGTAGGTATTGGCGGAGGAGTGTTCAATATAAAATACGGAGCCATCAGCCAGGTAGGCATACATATTGATTATGCTTATCATATATATCTTGGCAACGGACGGTTGTCCTTTGGCCTGGCTCCTCTGTATCAGCAATATATCATTAATAAATCGGAATTTATTCTTCCTGACGGTAACGATCCTGATCCATTGATCGATCAGGAGGGTAAAGAGATCGTTCACTTTATAGATGTAAATGCCGGGGTTCACTATTTTTCAGATAAATTGTTTGCGGGATTTTCCGTAGTACAACTTTTTAATTCATCAGTTTCCTTTGGGGATCTGAGTTTTCCAACTGTGGGAGAATTTTCTGAAAACCCCTGGCTCGCCCGGAGTTTTTATCTGTATGGCGGAATTACCCCTGCCGTGAGCAAGAATTTTATCCTTGAACCATCCCTTTTATTGAAATACAACCGTCAAAACGGATTCGGTTTCCAGGTCAATCTGCGGGCTACCATTAACGAGAATTTTCAGGCCGGGCTGTTGTATCATTACAAGGAATCAGCCGGATTTTTTGCCGGTGTCCGCATTGGTGATTTGATTTTCCGCTACCAGTTTGAAGCACCTCTCGGAATGGCCGTCTTAACCCGGTTCACAACCAATCAGGTGATGGTGGGATATCTTATGTAGGTGAGTAGCCGTGGGCGAATTAATTTTATCATGAAACGCGTTCATAAGAAATAAATATGTTGGGTCAATCTGCCATCGAGGTAAAAAGAGTATTCAAATCTTTTAAAACAGTTCAGGCTGTTAAAGGGATTGATTTACAGATACAATCCGGGAACTTTGTGGCCATTCTGGGTCCGAACGGGGCAGGTAAAACGACCCTGGTGGAAATGATTGAGGGCATACAGACGCCGGATTCGGGTGAAATCCTGGTATTGGGGAAAACCTGGAAACATCATTCAGCCGAGCTGCATCGTGAAATTGGCCTATGCCTTCAGGAAACGCGATTTGTCGACAAACTGCGCGTGATTGAAACTTTGCGACTTTTCGCCGGGTTTTATGGGCTCCGGAATGATCGTGTGGAAGAAGTGATTGATCTGATCGGACTGGATGAAAAGCGAAATGCATTTGTGGTGAACCTTTCGGGTGGACAAAGGCAGCGATTAGCGCTTGGCATCGCCCTTTTAAATAAACCCCGCATTCTTTTGCTCGATGAACCGACCACTGGCCTCGATCCCAACGCGCGCCGCGAGATCTGGACTATTCTGAGCCGGATGAAAAAGGAAATGAATACTTCACTCGTTCTAACAACCCATTATATGGAAGAGGCTGAGCAACTGTGCGATTATATCGTTATCATGGATCAGGGGATCATCCTGAAAGAAGGTACAATCAATGAGCTTCTTGGCGTAGGTCCGGGTCATGAGCCGGTTATGGTAACAGTTCCTCTTAAACGAACTCTCGATGACCTGTTTACCGAACTAACGGGGAGGCATCTTCATGAATAATCGTATGGATACCCGGCAGCTGTGCCTCTTAATCGCCTCAAGTTTCCGTGAAATTGTGCGCGAGCCGGGCGTCCTTTTCTGGGGTATCGGGTTTCCGATTCTGATGTCACTCGGACTGGGAATCGCATTTACTAAAAAACCTGATATAATACGTAAAGTTGCTGTGATAACACCTTCAGAATTAATACTTAAGGATACTGTGGTTATTAAGGATGAGCAGCTGGGTTCTACCACTTTCATCTTTCAGAAGATGAGCTGGGATGAGGCAATGGTGCTGTTAAAAAGAGGAAATTTTAATCTGATTATCGGACAGAAAGATGGTCAGCTACAGTACCACTTCGATCCGATGAATCCGGATGCACAGCTTTGTTTCCTGAAATTATCACGATTGTTTCAGGGGAAGCCTGAAGTTTTGCCTGAAAATGCCGGTCAGATTAAACCGCTGACTGTCAGTGGAACACGCTATATCGATTTTTTCGTTCCCGGGATCCTTGCCATGGGTGTAATGATGTCGTGCATGTGGGGGCTGAGCTATGGACTGATCGAGAAGCGATCAAAAAAACTGCTCAGGCGTATGGTTGCCACCCCGATGAAAAAATCGTATTTCCTGATGTCCATGATTACCGTCAGGATCGGGATGAATATCATTGAATCATTGCTGCTGGTTCTATTTGCCTGGCTGGTCTTTGGAATCAACATCCATGTCAGTCTTCCCGCTCTCTTACTGATCTTTTTAGCCGGTAATTTTTCATTTGCGGGACTGGCCGTCTTTGTTTCATCAAGAACCGCAAATACAGAAATCGGGAACGGATTCATCAATGCAATTGTTTTTCCAATGATGATTCTCTCGGGGATTTTCTTCAGTTACCATAACTTTCCCGACTGGGCAATTCCTGTGATACAACTGTTACCACTGACCATGCTGGCCGATGGCATGAGGAGCATCTTCATAGAAGGTGCCGGCCTGATCCGGGTTGCCCAGCCGATTGTTGTACTAACCGCTGTTGGAGCATTGTTTTTTACGGCAGGGCTGAAGGTTTTCAGGTGGTATTAATACTTAATCTGTAATCCGCCACATTACATGCCTCAAATCCTAAATCTTTGTTAAACCGGGTAAATGGATAATCTTTTCAGGTGTTAGTTTGTTCTGTTTAACAAATGATTAAACAATTGAAACAAGTTAATATGAAACAGAAAGTAATTTTATTATTGGCAGCGATCCTGGTATTGGGATCACAAGGATTTGCACAGGATTATAAAGTATTGACTGAGAATTCGATCCTACGCTGGAGCGGAAAAAAAATTGGGAAAAACCATTTAGGAAAGGTTTCTCTTAAAGAGGGAAGTTTTACTCTGCAAAACGAAAAATTTACAGCCGGACAGTTTGTTATTGATATGACGACGATTGTTGATGAAGACCTTACCGACCCGAACTGGAATGCCAAACTGATTGGTCATTTGAAGTCGGGTGATTTTTTTGCTGTTGAAAAATTCCCAACTGCAACACTCAAGATTAAGGAAAGCAGCGCATTTGTGAAAGATGAGGCCACTGTAACCGCCGATCTTACCATAAAAGGTGCCACTCATCCTGTTACTTTCAAGGTAAAACGGGTTGGTGATGTTTTCCAGACCACCGTTACTTTCGACCGTTCACAGTATGACGTTCGCTACGGATCAGGCAAATTCTTCGAAAACCTCGGCGACAATGCCATCGAAGATATGATTCCGCTGGATGTAACATTGGTCGCTGTTAAGAAATAACCTCAATTTAGCCACTTATATACATGTCAATCGCTTGGGCCTCCTTGAATAAACGACTGTTTTGGATTTGATCAAAACCACAAATTGTTGCCAGTACTAGGTTAATACCTTTTTCGCAAATCCTGGCGAATTCTGTATCCTGAGGCAGCATATTACCGAATTCATCGGTTGCCCTGAAATGAAACCCACAAACCAGGGCAAATAATATTTTATCGTATGGAAGTTTAAAAACAATTGCCGTTTTTATGGCACCTGCCATACGATCCTCAGGCCCCAGTTTACGCATTAAATCGCAACCAACCCTGAAAATGGTATCTCCCAGCGCCTTGTTTTGGAAACGCGAAAGTAAATCGTTGATATGCTCAGTTAAATCTTCCTTTGAAAATTCACCGGGGTATTTCTTCATTAATATATCGGCGGATTGCAGCATGGTGTTCCTGACGCAGTCATGCACTTTTGGCACAGCAAGTGCTTCATGCAGATAGACAACATCAGGATTAAACAGGTACCCAATATATGCGGCTGCCGCGTGTCCTAAATTATGGATAAACAATTTGCAGTCGACCCATGCTTTCATGTTTTCTTTTGGCGATAAACCCGCAATCCGGGGTATCGGATTCTTAAATCCTTTCTTATCAAGAATCAGGGTGTTATAGGGTTCTGCGAAAACTTGTAATATATCTGCTTCCATATCTTTTTTCAGCATGATAGGAACCATCTTGCCAATGCTGGTTTCAACCAGACCAACCAACCGGTCAAAAGGGTATCCGGGAGGCATAAATTTCTTCATTTCTTCGTGAAAAAATGCATCGGCATTACGCATGTTTTCGGCTATAATGATATCTAAAGATGAATGGTTATCTATTGCATATCTTTCAACTAATCCTTTTGACAAAGCCGGAAATATCTTATTTAATCCATTTAAGCCAACTGAAACAGCCACTAAGCCGGCAGTAGCTATTTCAAATGCAACAGATTGCTCATCATCAGCAAAAACTCCTCTAACATTCGTAATATTTATAACCTCTTCTTTTTCTGATTTTATGATTACATTATAGTTTCTTCGTTTGTTTAATTCGTCAATAATCCGTTTGTAAACATCAACAAAAACCACCTCATAACCTCCAAGGCTAAATAGTTGGCCGATGAACGACCTGCCGATTTTTCCGGCACCGAAGATGACTATTTTATCTTGCTTAATTGTTTTCATTTAATATCCTATCTGATTCAGGGGGAGGTCTGAGGGCAGGTCAGTTCACCTGTACCGTCTTGCTGACTTTTCCGCCCTTAACGCTGTCGAAGGTTATGGTCACATTGCCTGAACCTTTTATGAGGTACTGCAGGGTACGGGTGGTTTTACCCGGGTGGCCGTTACGAATTATCAGGCGATTCAGCTGTTTCTGGTCGATGAGTTCGGTGATGGGATTCAGGTAATCAAAAGTCTCTTTGCTATTGATCCAGCTGGCTGAAATAATTTCCGGTTTGCCGTCGAAAGTGATCAGGTCGGGACGAACAACATTGTTTTGAGCGGCTTTAGCGGTGATGGTTGGCGCCACCTTTTTATTGGTGAAATCAACCCATACGCGATAAACGTTATCTCCAATCTTTTTAACCATGGTTTCGCCGATCTCCATTTTTGGCATTTCATCGGCCTGATAAAGAGAGAAAGCCATGTTCCGGTGGCAAAGCTCTTCGTTCATGAAACGAGGTGGTACGCGGCCCATGAATTTTTTCCATTCCCCGCCGATTTCAACTTTTCCGTACTGCGGATGATCGAATTCTTTCCAGTCCACAAACTGATCGCCAAATTCGAGCTTGTCATCGAAGAAATAGCGGCCCTTGCTTCCGGAGATCGGACTGTTTGGATCATCGACCTGTTTTTGAAGGGCTGTGCTTGTGAAATACTGTGAATTGTTCCAGAGTTCATTGGAGAATGATATAATTCCCAGGCCATCGTTGGTCCAATCAATAAATCCGCCATGCACCGTATACAAACCGCTCCAAATTATTATATACCTGTAAAACGGCAGGATTCGTTCACCGTTTTTACCCAGTTCATCATAGGTCCTGACATCAGAGGCCGCGTATTCACCCAAAGATTCTGCTCCCGGACCGCGAAGAATCATTCCGCCGTTATTATGGTAAGCCTGTACCCCGGCAATGTTTGGATGAGCCATGAGAAATTCGTTTTCAGCGTGGGCTTCAGGCAATTGGAAAGGATAAGCCATAGCACCGCTCTGAACATAATTCGGCTGCCAGTCAACAGCCCAGTTGCGGTTAGGATCGTAACCTCCAGGTCCGTCTTCGTTAACTCTTCCGTCACCATCATCATCGATACCTTCGTCACCCAAAAGGATATAATCCCCTTTCTCTCCAAATGGAACTGGTTCCATCATCCGTTTATCGGTTGCGCTGATCCGGTAGTTTCCCTGGCCAGGAACGTATTTCCTGATCTGTTCGATGATGCCGTTTCCGTTCAGGTCGTTCGGCCCGTCTTCATCGTAAAGTCCATCATTATCTTCATCTACCGGAACGTGGCCTGATCTGGCATTTCCGCCGTCGGATTCCATAAAATACTGTCGGCCATCCGGGTTAACGGTAGGAACGATATAGAAAACCCGTTCATTAATCAGCCGTGTTATTTCCTCGATCTTGCCATAATTCTCCATCAGGTACCAGATGGTATATAAACACACCTCACCGCCCTGGATTTCGTTTCCATGGATATTGGCATCCACGTACATGGCAGCTTTTGACATTTCGGGACCTGTTTCAGGATTGTTGATGGTCATCACCATGATGTCGCGGCCTTCATAACTTTTTCCCATACTTTGCAGCTTCAGGAATTTTGGAAAAGCTTTTTCCAAACGGCTCATATCGCTATATAATTCATTCACATCGTGCCACCGGTCAAAATCGAGTTTTACCTTAAACTGCGGATCAGAAAAAAACTTCTGAGCGCTGACATTAACAGGTAAAAGGGCCAGCAGGATGATCATCAGGCTTGCGCCAACGATCGAATATTTTGTTGTTTTCATTATGCTGATCCTCCTTATTTTAATGTGATTTTAGCCATATCGGTGCCGCCTTTCTGCGAAACCACTTTCAGCTCGATCTGATCGCCGGTTTTGCCCTTGATCAGCCATTCATATTTCTGACGTTTTCCGGAACCATCAAGAACCTGGAAGAAGTTGGTTTTATTGCTTCCTGAAATAATCTGTTCAGGTTTGACTCCCAGTTGCACCATGGTTGGTTTTACTGATCGTGCCTGAACGCCCTGACGGAGGGCTGTTGGCAGGAATCCTTCATTGGATACTTCAGCTTTTATTCTGAACAAACCGCCTCCTTCATTGATAACCTCTGTTTTAGCCACTTTGATTTCGGCAAAGAGGGTTGAAAGATAAAGGGCGAATTTTGCATGGCTGACACCCAAATCCGCAATCTTATCTGCCGGAGGGTTGGATATTTCGGTCGGGGTAAAACCGCCCACTTCAACTTCTCCAAATTCCGGGTGTTTAACCGTCTGCCATGTTACAAAGCCGTTGATATTGGCTGATTTCAGGTGTTTGAAATACTGCGCATCTATCCCGGGTGCCTGGGCCGCAACTTCCTGCTGACCACCAGCGGACTGGGAGCCCATTCCTCCTGCGATGCGTCCGCCGCCACCTCCCATGGCAAAATTTGCACCAGCTGCTGCCGGAGCATCCGTTGCTCCCGGCCTCTGGCCCATACCTCTGCCTCTTCTGCTGCTATCTGCCGGAAGAATTAAACCCCAACCCGGTGTTGAGAATGATGGAAGACCTAGTTGGAAATAGGTGTACTGGAAAAAGGCCCCTTCGGAATTACGCAAAACCGGTTGGGTTTTAATACCCGTAAGTTCTTTGTATTTTTCGCTGGCCTTGTTGAAATATTCAAGGTCAGACGTATTCACAGTTGTAGCTGCCGTTTGGGCTGGACGCTGAGCGCGACCTGAAGTTTCCTGCTGGGTAGTTGGCGTGAACATGCCTCCGGGAAAATCTCCCATCTGGAACCGGCCGCCACGGCCTCCTCGACCGCCACCGGAAATCATCCCAACACGCGAAGCTTCTGCTATTGAGGCCTGAGCAAACTGGATCAGGTCGAGTGGACGATCTGAACTGAACTGGCCTCGGGATGTGGGTGGAACAATCAGGTTATCGCTTTCACCGAAAGTCATTACGATCGCTACATTCTTATGAGTCAGCATCCAGTCGAGGATTGCACGGGTCTCGGTTTCACTGACCATATATCTGCCTGCATTTTCTTTAAAATACGGATAAGCATGCATGAAATTCCGGTTTAGGTCAGTCCCTCCGGCCGGATCTTCATTGATAAATCCATCTTTATCATTATCAACACCTTCGGGATAAATCGAGTATTCGCCCCGTTCACCCTTTGCAGGATCTGCTTTTTTCATCAGCATCGGTTCAACGGAATCAATACGGTAAAGGCCGTTAACATCTTTTACCCGCATGACCGTAATCTGACCGTCGTTATTCAGATCTTCCGGACCATCTTCATCAAGCCTGCCATCGTTGTCGCCGTCAAAAGCCGTAGAATTCGTTTTGCGGCCGGTAATAACCTTGGCAAACATCGTTTCAGCGCCATCGGGGTTCAACCGGGGCATAATATAAAATACATGATTGTCCAGACTGGTTTTTATGGCGTCATCTGTAGCGTAGCCATTCAAAAGATAGCGGGCTATTTCGAGCGACAGGCTGCTGCCGATCAGATGATCACCCTCGAAGTTGGCGGTGATCAGGAGCCCCGGACGTTCTGCAACAGACACGGTACCTGCCTTGGCAATTGTAATCACCCATATGTCGCGCCCTTCGGCCGATTTGCCAATCGATTCAACTTTGGCGAAATCCTTATGAGAATCAACCAGGGTTTTAACCGCATTGGTCAGTTCATCATAAGTCATGTAGCTTCCAGCGGTTTGGGAATAGCCGGCATTCAACAGGCAGAATAATCCGGTTAGCAACATTAATGTGTTGCTAATCAATTTTCTGCGTTTCATAGGAATGTTTCGGAAAATCACAATGTCCTCCTTTTTAAAGGTTAGGTTTCAAACGAAATGATCTGGCGATATGCCATTTGCAGTGGGAAAAATACAATTTAAGGGATTAAGGCCCGAACCCAGGCCACCTTATTAACATCTTTTAACAGACCTTAGAGTTGTCAACTTTTCAAAAGTTGACAACTCTAGCTTGGCTATCCCTCAGAGCCTTGAACATGGCCTCTACATTTTCCACCGGCACATTACCCTGGATATTATGTATGGCATTAAAGACGAATCCGCCGCCCGGATTGAAAATATCGATCCTTTCCCTTACTTCGCGGTACACCTCTTCGGGTGTGCCGTAGGGCAAGGTTTTCTGGGTATCGACACCGCCGCCCCAGAAAACAAGGTCTTTCCCAAACTCTTTCTTCAGTTCCCGGGCATCCATACCAGTGGCCGATACCTGCACGGGGTTAAGGATATCAAAACCGGATTCGATAAAATCCGGGATAAGATCCCTGACCGCCCCGCACGAGTGGATAAATGTTTTCCAGTTGGTTTTCTGATGGATACGCTTGTTAACCTCTGTGTAGAAGGGCTTCCACAAATCCCGGTAGGTATCACAGGAGATGAATGTACCCGTCTGGGTTCCGAAATCGGTTCCGCTTACCATGGCAACATGAATACTGTCGCTTAAGACAGAGGCCAGGGTATCAATGTTGTGAAGTGCAATTTCGCACTGTTTTTCAAAGATGGCATAAACATAATCGCGTCGCATCAGGGGTGATATATACCATTCCTGAATATCCCGGATTCCTTTGGGATGCTTCATAAACGGTGCCGGCACGAGTGCAATGTCACCAAAAGCAGTTCCGGGGAGTACTATAAGGCTGCCATATTCAGGGTTCCGGTCGATATAACGTTTGCGGTTCCGGTAATAATTGAGATCCTCCGGCGAAAACAACTTAAACTCTTCAGTATTATCGGAAACATTCAGGTTGTTGTCATCTATCGGGTCCTGACGGATAATCGTATCGAAAAACAGGCCGTTCTTCGGCATCCGGGCGCTGGGTTTCTGTGTCATATCTCCTCCCGGATAGACCAGTAAATCACCTTTTTCAGGATCGAGGGTGTAATTTAAATTGTGATGGATCATGACCTCTGTGCCATCAAACAGCCGGAATGGTTTCCACTGGCCATCTTCATCGGTTCCAAGAAGGGATTTCCGTGCAGGTATTCCAATTACATCAATTCCCAATGCGTCCCGCAAACCCGGATCAATCTCGCCCAGCATCTGATAGGGTTCGGTAACCTTTACCCGGTAATCGTGGTGACCGAACGTTCTCTGCCATAATTTATTGATTACGGAAACATGAATGCCGGTAACCGGAGTCGCTCCAAAATCGACACAAACACGGTCGGGCTGCTGATGATTCAGGGTCGCCAGAAGTCGTTCTTTACTTGTCATAATAAGTTTTTGATTTTCGGCCGGAATTTAATCAATTATGGCGGTAATAGGGCAAAATCTTACCCCAGGTTGCCTCAATATATTTAAAATAATGATACAACTTGTAGTTCAGATCGAGGCCGTAATCAATAATGGGCCGGTAATCAATTTCGAGAATAAAGGGATTGTCAGCTCTGTTTTGCGTAAAAAGAGGGTCCCGCACTTTTGCATTCCAGGCTACCACGTACTGGTAATTCCACGCGGCAAGATAATCCTTCGAATAGTACCAGACAGGCTTGCGATTCATGTCGAACCATGACGAAAACCCCGCATCAATGATAATCAGTTCATATTCAGTTGAATCCTGGTCATTTGGAACCAATTCAATCTTGTGGGGCTTGACTGGTAGCGCGGCCTGTTTTACTGGTGTGCAAGAAAACAGGCAACCCGATATCAGCAAGGTGGAACAAATCATTTTTAACCACATAATTCCTCCGGTTTTTTATATCATTCTAACGAAAATCAAACCGGAAAAGTTATAATCTCATCAGCACATCATCGATCAAGGCATGGATGCATTTACTTAACTTGATATTTACCTGGATCTTGCACTTCAGAATTCAGAATTCTAAATTCGAATCTCAAAATTCCACCTTAAAAACTTACAACTTCTTGATGTAGACAACCTTGTCGTCCCCGTCGTTATAGAAATCTTCAAAGCGGGCTTTCTCGATGTAATTATTCTTCAGATAGAAAGCTCGTGTTGGTTCATAATTAGGAAGATAGGAGGTTTCAACGTAGATAGTTTTTCCACCTAAGGTTGTGATAGCTTTTTCGACTTCCCGGAGAACGATTTTTCCGAGGCCCTGGCCGCGATAATCCTCATGGGTGGCTATCCAATACAGGTCATAACTATACAGAGTGCAGGGTATGAGCCCGAAACAGGCATAAGCTACGGTCAGGCCATCAACTTCAGCAATCACAAATTCGTACCCGCTTTCAGCGCCTTTCTCCAGGCGCTCGGTAACCAGGTCAATTGCTACGGGCACTTCATCAGGACGGAAAAAACCGGATGAACTGACTATTTTTTCAACAGCCAATAAATCTGAAGTAATGACTTCAAACCGGATAGTCACATTTTTGGGTTCGGTTTTCATCGGTCGTTAATTATTCGTTGCACTACCTGAGTAAATGTATATCCGCTTCGGAGGGCGGCATTATAGAATCCTGAATCAGGCGAAATACATGGATTAGCATTGATTTCAAGTACATAGGGCTGATTGTTCTGATCGACACGGAAATCCACACGGGCAAAGCCCCGAAGATGAAAAGCAGACCAGCATCGGTGGCAAATCTCCTTCAACTGTTCAAGCATAGGATAATCAGATTCCGGAAAGTCGAATGTCCGGATGGTATTCTGATATTCAAAGGTGCTTTCATCCCATTTCGCTGCGTAACCTACAATGGTTGGTTTTCCTGCCGGGAAGTCCTTAAAAAGGATCTCGGCCGGCGAGAGTACTTCCGGGCCATGGGGTCCGCCTAATACCGACAGGTTAAATTCCCTGCCTGTTATGAACTCTTCGATAAAAAAATGATCACCCCAGCGGTTCCGGAACCGATCAAGAATCCCCTGATCCGAACCTTTAAAAACATTTTCATCATTGATCCCTACCGAGGCATCTTCCCTTGAGGGCTTCACCATATATTGCTTGTGCGTATCAAGATCAACAGAATCCTTTGCCGACCACCACTGAGGGGTTGGGATTCCCATACTTTGCATCAGTTTTTTGGCCAATGGTTTCTGGGTCGTCAGGAACATCGCATCAGACGGATTGCCAGTCAGGGGGTAATTCAGACTTTCCACCAGTGCGGGAATAAAATAGACCAATCCGCCATTATTGTTCAAGCTCTCCACCAGGTTAAAAGCGATCCCGTCAGGTTCGCTTATTAATTTATTAACCAATGAATTGAGATTGGTATCCACGAATTCTCTTTCATGAATGAGGCCCAGTTCATCCAGACTTTTTTCCACAGCCTCAACCTGATCGATCACGTCTATTTCATCGGCTGTCGGCTGATCCGGGAGGCGGTTTATCAGGATAATAATCTTACTCATTTGGGATGGATTTTTTGGGTCGCCGAATGCATAATCCGTTGAATCAGTTCATCATAGGAGATTCCGTTCATTCGGCTCAGCATCGGGAGATCAGAGTAGGCAGGGTTCATTCCTGCCAATGGATTAACCTCGATGAAATTGGGCACCCCGTTTGAATCACAACGAAGGTCGATTCGTCCGCCATCCTCGCAATTCAGGATATTCCAGGCGGCAAGGGCAACCTTTTCGCAGGCTTCAGCAATCTCACCGGCGGCGAGTTCATACCGGCAGCGTTCACGCCACTCTTCCTTATTGGTGTAGGAATAGGCTCCGGGTTCGGCTTTGCCGGTAAGCAATACCTCCATTACTCCCGTAACTGTTGAGTGAGAGCCGGTACCAGTGATACCGACGGTAAATTCCCGGCCACTGAGATAGGCCTCAACCAGTACAGGCTGGTGAAACCGGTTTAATAAATAGCGGCATCTGTTGTTCAGGGTTTCCGGATCGCGGATGATGGATTCGCCGGATATTCCTTTCCCGGTTCCTTCGGCTACCGGTTTCACGAAAAGAGGGTAGGGCAAGGTGATCCGTGCGATATCGCCGGGTGTTGTCACTATGGCAAAGTCAGCGGTTGGGATACCTGCATCACGTATCACTCTCTTTGTCATGCCTTTATCAAGAGTCAGGGAGAGAACCAACGGGTTGGAGAAGACGTAAGGGATGGAAAAGGCATCCAGCAGAGCCGGCACTTGCGCCTCCCTGCCGATGCCATAATACCCTTCGCAAATATTGAAGACCAGATCCCACCGGCGTCCGGCCAGGAGAGCTTCCATCAGTGACCTGAGATGGCCAATCCTTTCTGTTTGATGGCCAAGTTTATGAAGCGCATTTTCAATACCTTCAATAGTTTCAACGATGTCGAATTCTGCAGCATCTTCCTCGCTGAATCCCATTGAAAGGTAGTCCTCGCGGAGGTCATAGGTTATTCCGATAATCATGTTTGGAAATCAGCTAAATATAATCCGGGAAACGATACGTCTTACCTTCATAATTCCTGAGGATCAGATCATCTCCTTCGCGACCGACCACATAATCGGGCAACAATGGAATCTTTCCGCCGCCGCCGGGAGTATCGATCACGAAATGAGGGATGGCATACCCGGAGGTAAAACCTCTCAGGTTGCGGATGATTTCCAGTCCGGATTCCAGCGGTGTCCGGAAATGAGCGGAGCCCGGTATCGGATCACATTGATAGAGGTAATAAGGTTTAACCCTGATTTTCAATAATTCATGGGTCAGTTTCTTGAACACCGAAGCGTCATCATTGATTCCCTTCAGCAAAACCGTTTGGCTGCCGAGTGGAATTCCGGCATCGGCCAGCCGGTTGCAGGCATCCATAACTTCAGGGGTAATTTCATCCGGATGGGTGAAGTGGATGCTCATGAAAAGCGGATGATACTTCTTTAACATGTTGACCAGGTCGCGGGTGATGCGCTGGGGCATAACCACCGGAACCTTAGTGCCGATCCGTATAATTTCTACATGAGGGATATCGTGGAGTTTGGCCAACAGGTATTCGATCCGGCTATCGCTGAGCGTTAACGGGTCACCGCCTGAAAGAAGCACATCGCGGACTTCCGTATGTTCCCTGATGTAATCGATTGCCTTATCCCATTCTACCTGACTGGAATGAACCTTATCCTGCTTCGAAACCATGTGTGTCCGGGTACAATAGCGGCAAAATGCGGAGCAGAAATTTGTAACCAGAAAAAGAACCCGATCGGGATACCGGTGCACAATAAGCGGAACAGGACTGTCATGTGTTTCACTTAATGGATCTTCAACTTCTCCGGGAGATATATTTAATTCAAGGGCCACGGGTACAACCGTGCGACGCAATGGTTGTCCGGGATCATTGGGATCGAGTAAACTGGCGTAATAGGGCGTAATCCTTACCGGAAGATTTCTTCCATAGGCCTTTGAGTTGGATTCCTGCTCGGACAGGCCCAGGAAAGAATTCAACTGATCAAGCGATGTGAAACTATTCCGCACCTGCCATTGCCAATTGTTCCAGTCACTTACGCTGGTACCCGGGAAATGTTTGGTCAGGAATTCAACAGACCTGACACTGACTGTAAAAACGGTGCTGGGCGCTGCCTGAATAGTCAGGTGGACTTCTTGCCTGCTATCAGGCTGATTACTTGGAGGTTCGAGACTAGATGCGTCTTCTGGCTCCCGACTTTCTGATACAGTTTCTTCTTTTTTCATCAATCTGTGAAAAATATTATCAGTCGATTATGGGTTAAAATGCTTTGTATTAATTAGTTATCAATGTAAAAATATCTTCTGTTTTATGACACGATTTTACCAAATGTTTTCAATTTTTCGTATAGTTTTTATGCTCTTTTTAATACCGTGATATGAACAATTTCCTTCCAGAAAATAGACGGTCCATTAATTCCGCCCATATATGATATATTGTCTGTGCCTGTATGCAATTTTTGCTGTTTGCATCTTTTTCCCAGTAACCAGAAACGCTGGATAATAGATTCTGTTGTTACTTTTACACCGCCCGGGGGAAATTTTTTATGAGAAAGCTTTTATTATTGATAATCAGTGTTTTAGTAGCTTTATCTACTGATGCACAGATCGTAATAAACGAAGGCTCTTACCGCAATTTTACACAGGTTACGGATGCCAATGGCAATAATCCGGATTGGATCGAATTATACAATGCGGGAAATGAATCGGTTAGCATTTGGCATTACCATTTATCCGATAACCCGGATAACCTTGTTAAATGGACCCTGCCCGATATAAAACTCCCGGCAAAACAATGGATATTGGTCTATGCTTCAGGCAAGGGTAATTCCAACAGCGAAGTTAACCACTGGGAAACTGCCGTCAGGGAGGAAGATCTCTGGAAATGGATCAACCCCACCGAAAATACTCCAATAACCTGGATGAACCCGGATTATGATGATCGATCCTGGAATGTTGATCAGGGCGGGTTTGGTTATGGGGATGGTGATGACCGTACAGAGTTCCCCGTGGATAAAGTTTCAGTCTATACCAGAATTTCATTTAAAATTTCCGATATCACCAAAATAGTTGCTGCAACCTTACATGTTGATTATGACGACGGATTTGTGGCCTATCTGAATGGTACGGAGATCAGGAGAGCCAATATAAGTAAAATTGCCTGGAACAGTACTGCAGATGTTTCGCGTGAAGCCATTATGTTTCAGGGGAAAAAACCGGAAGGTTTTGATCTGGATATGAATCAGTTAAGCAGCCTTTTGCATAACGGCGAAAACCTCCTGGCTATAGAGGGGCATAATTTCACGGCTGGTTTGATTGATATGAGCCTGCGGGCCTTTCTTTCGTTCGGGTTGTCGGATGCAGGAACACAATTCGGTCCTCTTCCTGCCTGGTTTATTGCCACTGCCGACAGTGAACTTCATACGAATTTTAAGATTTCCAATGAAGGTGAAACAATCTATCTTACAGATAATCATGGGGTGTTGATCGATCGTTTGATACTTCCCCCGAATTTGCCGGTTAATTCCAGTGTGGGCAGCGCAACCGATGGTTCATCAACACGTGCGGTATTTCTGACAGGAACGCCCAATGCTTCCAATGAAACCCAGATGGCTTATACCGAAGGATTTGAATCGGCGCCGGTAATCTCTCTTCCGGGAGGCTTTTATCCTGGTGCCATTGAGGTGACGTTGAGCAGTATATCTCCGACAACCGAAATCCGATTTACCACAAGCGGACAGATTCCCGGGAATAATTCCGAACTATACACCGGTGATCCGATATCCATTCCTAACAATGCGATATTGAAGGCGCGCTGTTTCAGTACCGGCCATAAACTGCCGGGACCGGTTGTAACCAACACCTACTTCATCGGCCAGAATCCAACGCCGGCAGGAATTCTTTCCATAACCATGGAAACGAGAGATCTGTATGGCGAGACGGGTATCTTTGACAACTGGGGGGCCGATTGGAAGCGTCAGTGCTATATTGAATATTTTGAGCCAAATACACATCAGCCTGTTTTTAAGCAATATGCAGGTATAAGGATAGATGGCGGAGCCGGTGGCAGCCGGACGCAACCGCAGCTTTCCTTACGTATTGAACCCGGTAACGGCGCTTTGGGCGATGGCGATGTTAGGTATCCCTTAATTCCTGCCCTCCCAAAACGCCTGAGTTACGCTAATTTTTATCTCAGGAATGGCTCCAATCAATATCTGTATTACCCATGCAAGGATGCCATTGAAACCAAATGCATGGGCGATAGCACGAAGAACACCTTTGCCGGATATGCTCCGGTACAGGTCTGGCTGAATGGAAAATACTGGGGATATTATGAACTCAGGGAGAAACTCGATGAGGATTTTTTTAAGCAGCATTTTGGGACCAACGAGGATTCTTTGGAAATTCTGTCTGTATCATATTGGTATGGTGGTGTTTTGAGAGCTGTGAATGGCACCGATCCGGTCAACCGTTTTAATGAGGACTATAACAAATTTCTGAGCATAAATTCATTTAGAGATTCCTTCTGGGATATTGCTGATCATCTTTTTGATCTTGAGTATTATATAGATTATATATGTGCGCAATCGTTTATGGCTGATATCGATTGGCCATTCAATAATATCCGGATACACAGGAGCCCGCAGACGGGTAATCGCTGGCGCTTCAGCCTGATCGACCTTGAGTTGTCATTAGGTCCAAACGGGTGGTCCGACAGCAATTTGGATCACATCCGGTACATGCTGGATTTTAATCCGACTTTTCCATACATCCATATCTGGCAAAAGGCTATGCAAAACAAACGGTTTCACGATTATTTTATAAACCGATTTGCCGATCTGCTCAATACCTGGTGGAAGCCGGACCGGTTATCTGCTATTGCCAATGAAATTTATAATGTTACCCGCCCGGAGCTGCCTGCAACTTTTAAACGCTGGGGCAATCCCAATATACCGGAAACAGCGTATATGGCGCAGTTTGATCAGGCCCATCAGACCATGCTGGGCGAACTGTCCAATCGGGCCCAAAATGTCAGGAACCATCTGAAGACGAATTTAAGTTTGCGTAAAACTGTTCTGGTCACTCTGAATGTGGAGCCTGTTGGGTCCGGTACAATCCGGATCAGTACGGTAAAACCCGAAGTATATCCATGGATTGGGACCTATTTTGATGGTGTTCCAATAAAAATCGAAGCACTGCCAAATCCCGGTTATTCATTTTCTAACTGGGAGGCCAATGCATTGATTTCAGACGTTTCCAAAGCGATTTTCCTGGATACATTGGAGCAATCTGCTGTTTTCAAAGCTCATTTTAAATTAGAAACCTATTCTGATAAACTAATCATATCTGAAATAAATTATAATTCCGAAACTTCGATTGATGCCGGGGATTGGATTGAGATCTGGAACCTGGATATAACATGGACAGCCAGCTTGAATGGCTGGTATTTTACCGATGAGGATTCCACTCATGTGTATCGATTCCCTGAGAATACGGTAATCAGTCCTGATGAAAGGCTGGTGGTGGTGAGCGATCAGGACAAATTCAAGGTTCAGCACCCCGGCATACCCTACATCGGAAGTTTTAATTTCGGCCTGAGCGGTAGCGGTGATGCGGTAAAACTATTCAACTATAATAAAAACCTGATATGCGCTGTTGCATACGACGATGCGACCCCCTGGCCACTAGGAGCCGATGGTCAGGGCCGTACGCTGGAACTTAGAAATGAATTGCATCCGTCCGGCGATCCTTCCAACTGGTTTGATGGATGTATCGGGGGTTCACCGGGCCGGCCTTATTTACCTTGCGGTGAGCCGATTGTTTTCTCGGAGATCAACTATAAATCTGATTCCGGTTTGGATCATGGAGATTGGGTTGAGCTGCGCAATGTGAGTGAATTGGCGGAGGATATTTCCGGCTGGGTATTCCGGGATGGGGTTGACAGCATCGGGCATGCATTTATTATACCGGATGGCACCATTCTGGCTTCGCATCAAAATGTAGTATTGGTTCAGGATACCAATAAGTTCCGGGCGATAAATCCGGAAGTAAAAAATTTCTCCGGCCC
>QYQM01000081.1 GCA_007280905.1 Porphyromonadaceae bacterium
AAATCATTGTAGGAATATTGTATTGGTATAAGCTTATCATTGTAAATAAACCTTGGAGAGCCTGCAATTTCAAAATCTTTAAGCCAATGATAATATTCATGCCTAATTTGCTTAGCCCTCTCATTTAATATTTCATCCTTGTTCTCAGTAAAGGAACAAACATTATCCATTTTTTGGACCTGATCGTAACAATTTTCTAAATTTGACAATGCCTTTTCTTGTTGATCGTGAAGTATATAATTAATCGTTTGATCAATTATTTTATCTGAACCGTTGTTGTTCTCAAGTGACCCCCGAAACCTGACAATAATCCGAAAACGCTTAGGACTTCTATTTATGTGTTCGATTAGAGCCTTTTGGGCTATTTTGCAGAACTTACATATTGGGCTAACAATCAAGATGATTGTATCGCTATAACCCTCTGAATATCCAAAACAAAGTTCCTTTTCCACTAATATCTCACCAATTGTTTTTTGACTTTTCAAAATATTGTAAAAGAAAGATTGATCTCGTTTTAGTCGCATATAATTGTTAAGATACTCCTCATTTTGACCTAGTTTAATCAAATATCCTCGAGTAAAATAGCAAGCTAATAATGAAAAAAGGAGTACTGATACAAAAGCCAATATAAATGATTTCATTAAAAGAAATTCTAATGGTAAAATCTTAAAGTTAAATAAAGATATCGAACCAACCCAAATGCTCAGTATTGCAATTAAACACATTGGACACCATGACTTAATCTTAAAATATTGAATAATGATTGAGAGCAAAGTAATGGGAAGTGCTAAAATATTTAGAAGTTTGCAAATTGATAATAAAGAATTGTAATTGCAAAATCCAAGACCAATATCAATTATTAATAGGTTAAATAGCATATAGAGAAGACCTAAATTTGCCAGATTTGATTTAAATGGATTTAGTAATAGTTTTGCATTCACTGTGTTTTTGCAGCTTGTATATTCTCCTTCAGAACACATGAATCTTATAATATAACCTGGGTTTGATGGAGTGTAAGTAAAACGGAGTAAATTGATAAATACGAAAGCTCCTAAAAGGCAGGATGCAAAATAAACCAAAGCTTTATAATCAACATATTTTTCATTATAGAAGTAAAGAAATAATGGCAATTGAATTATTATTAGTAATATGAATTTAAAGAAGAAACTCAAAATATTTTTTAATTTTTCCTTATGCATTTCTTCTTTAGTGGTAATGTTTAAAATATCTTTATTCATTAAAGGAAAAAGTACATGGCCTGACCATTGTTTTTCAATCTCAAGTTTCGATAATCGTCTTTTTGAACCATCTGGACTAAGGTAAATGAGACCAGATTCGAAAATTTTTAAAAATAGTACAAATTCTGGGATGCCTTTACTGTTTTTAAACAATGCGATTCCGGGAAGAAAATCTGTTTTAAGGTCTTTGAAACTTAATTGGTACGTAGCACTTTCTATGTAAAACATTGATAGAGTATCTCTTATTGAACTTAATGAGTCTTGCTGCGGATGTTGATTAAGTGAATCCTGAATCATTGATTTAGTAACATTAAGGTTTAGGAGTTTTAGCATTTCATAAACAATAAAGGCATTGTTGTTTAAATTCCCAGATGTAATTCTTCTTATTGAAATTCTCATAATTATTAAAAATTAGTATGATAGTTAATAATACTCTCTAAAATTCAGAATACTGGTTAAGTTTAGTATAAACGATTAAATTTATCCAGAATGAAAACGAATAGAAGGAAACACACAGCCGCCTTCAAAGCCAAGGTGGCCATCGAAGCGATCAAGGAAAAGGAGACGCTAAGCGATCTGGCGAAGCGTTTTGAAGTCCATCCGGCAAATGATTTCGAATTGGAAACGAGAGTTTCTAGCCCGCAGTACAGAGATTTTCGAGACGAAGGCGCCGGATGAGGAGGCGGAAAAGCGGGAAAAGGCCCTGTATGAAAAAATCGGTCGCCTCGAGGTGGAGGTGGATTTTTGCAAGAGGGTCTCGGAGCAACTGGGGATCATGCGGTCCTCAAAAAAATAATGGTCCCGAGATCTGACGTTAGTGAGCGCCGGCAATGCGTACCGCTGGGATTGAACCGTAGTAACCTGCATTACAAACCCGTTGGGAAGAAGCTGGAGAACCTGGAAATCATGCAAGTGATGGATAAAGAGTTTCTGGAGCATCCCACCAAAGGGGTCGAAGGAATGGTTGATTTCCTTTGCCTGCTGGGCTTTACTGTCGGCCCCAAACGGGTGCGAAGACTCCTTCGGAAGATGCGTGTTATGTCCATCTATCCGCTGAGGAACCTGAGCAAACTGGATTTCAATGGATCAAGAAACATCTGAAGATAAAGTCATTTTGGTGCACAACCGAAAATGCGGTCCGCCTCCAAATCTACTCTGCTTTAATTGCTTATTGCCTGGTGGCCGTTATTGGTACCGATTTAAAAATAAATCGTTCAACCTACGAAATGCTACAAATTTTAGGTATTTCATTACTCGACAAAACGCCTGTAGCTGAACTGCTTAAAATTATAGATTACAAAGATTTCAAAGAACAATTTTCTAACCAACTGTCGCTCAATCTATTTTAAGTGGACAGTGGTTTAACAAAAGGGATAAGGGGGAAAATAAATCCAAATTCTTTTTGGATATTCCAAAGCTGAATTCCTTTAATAAACTCAGCCGAACACTTATTTAAGAATATATTTAACCACAATCGGGTTGTCATTTTCAGAAAGCATACTGGCTAGCCTGACCAACTCTTCTCTTTGGTCTTTCCTGATAATATCCGGATTGTCCAGATGTTTTTTTCGTTTAACCCAATCGATTAAATCAATAGCTTGGATGTATCCTACAAGTAAAGAATCATTCTCGATTGTCAGATTTTTAGGTTCTGGACCCCCATTAAGATCGTTTTCAAAAGTGAACTTATCTAAAGTAGGTTTTATACAAATCATTTCATCTGTTTCTTTATTGATCAGGTAATCAGGAGAATTTTTGATATCAGCGCGATTGATCAAGAAAACTAGATAGTGTTTCGGAAATGCCATAATTTTAGCAACAAAGTATGATGCAGGATTCTCATTACTAAAATTGAATTCTTCATCCGGAACGTATTTTAGGCTGCCGAGGCTGAAAACTGCTTTAGGAAAAAGCAAAGTATCGGAAACCGCATAAAGGGTATCTGAAAAATACGGCATAAACAGATCATTGTCAGCAGCCCGAAATAAAATTGGGCATCCTCCAACACCAAGGTTTTTACTTATAGCTGGGGCTGAATATTCTTTTACTGGATTACCATCCATATCTGTAACTAAAAGAGCTAGTGAGGGTTTGCCATCTTTTGAAGGCATCACAGTTACTGAAATATCTAATCGATTTGGTGCTCGAAATACTAATGTTGCGCATGCAGGACCCGGGATACTGAAGGTTTTATAATGGTTCCCTTGATAGTTATATGCAACAATCTTATTTTCATTTGACCTGATATATATGCGTTCGTTTTGTTCGTCAATTACCCATCCGTAATTCTTTACATATTCCTCGGGTCCCTTACCCAACATCCCAATGGTATTAAGAAATTTCCCGGAATTATCAAATCGATAAACTTTCCCGCCACTTTGTACAAAAATGTCATTTGATCCAAACTTCGGTACTGCCTCCCAAAGCAAACAATCGTTTTTTGTTTCAAGCCTTATGTACTCGATATCCTTGACCAAGAGACTTAGTTTGACTATTTTCGCCTCTTTTACTTTATTAATATCAATCGCATAGGTTCTAAAAGTCAAATTATCAGCCCCCTTTATCTGATTTTGGTTGTCACTACAACTAACAAGAAGTTGGCAAGGGAAAAGAATAGATATAAAAGCAAATTTGAATTTATTTTTCATTTTTTTAATTAGTTGATCTTTTAAATACTTATATTTTATGATTCCGGAGATTCCTGCATAAATCGGACCAAGACTTCAGTCCGAAAAACCAAAAATCCTATGAAGACAAAAATTAAATGTCGATGCCGGGCCATCCATTTCTTCATATTATAATCTGCAGCAGCCAATATTGTGTTGATTCTATCGCCCTTCACGCCTTTCAGGTAATTCCGGAGCATTCGGCGGTTCAGTTTCAGATGTGAGATCAATCCTTCGATGCCGGAGCGTGACCAGCAACGCTCCTCTCGTTTCTTCTTTAGGTACTGGCTCTCCCGTTTCAGGTTTTTCAGCAGAAGCACGCTGGTAGTGCCTATCTAGCTCTGAGCCCAGTAACCCATGTCAACTATGGCATATTTCGGCTTAAGCCCGGTAAGCTTTTCAACCTGGACAAGCTGGGGCTCCAAAGTGTGCCTGTCAAAAGGGTTGTTTTCAAAGGCCAGGGCACCGACGAAAATTCCGCCCTGCCAGGTGGCAAAACTGCTTTTATTTCCAAACTCATATTTCTTTTGCTCTTTCCCTTTGGCAATACCTTGAAGTTCAGGTTCATGCATACTGTACACCTTGTCAATGTCATTCCTTTATGGTGTCAGGATACGGTTCATAAGATCCAACAGGTCGTCATGGGATTCCGTCAATGGTTCTACCTTTTCCAGAAAATCGTTCTAAGTCTTAAGGGCTATCCTGGAAAACCGTTTCTCCAGCTTTATCTTCTTTTTATGATTCCTCGGATGATGGCTAAACCGGAGGGCAGTGAGTAACTTCCTGATCTCCCTCCGATAGGTGCGCTTCATTTGCAGTCCTTCCTTATCAGCGATCCGAAGGCAGGAGGCCATCACCTTTTCGTACAATTTCCGGTCCCTTGGGAGAGTGATATTTTCTCCTGGATCGTTGTATCTATGCGGGCTTCTTTCACTTCCTTCTTCAATCCTCCTTTCAAAACAAATGGATGCTCTCTTGGAAAATCCGCTTCATGCCTTCTTCCCCGATACGATTCCGGAAATCATCAAAATTGCTGGGGTTAAACGGGAACCGGTACCGAAAGAAGATCTACCTGAAGAAATGTTGCCAATAAGGATTTTCCAACCACCTCTCCATTACCGTCACATCTTTAAGATTATTGATCTGCTTCAGCGGTAATAAGCCTACAATGGTCCTGACCGGAACAGCTGGCCTATCTACCTCGGCGTAGTCTTTTCTAAAGCAACGGCTCGGTATCGATGAGTGGTTTGCTTTTCAATTAATATTTACCATTTGTGTAAAGATTATTCCAAAGTTCTTCAAACAAATACAGGCTTTTTGTGTTATAAAAAACACATATCGGTTATCAAATGATAATACCGATATGTGTTTGATCGACAGAAAGAAGAAAGGTTGCATATCCAACCAACTTACCATTAGTAAGGATATAAACAATAATTGATTCGATTTTTTTGCCTAATCTAAAATCCAAACATAGTTTATGAGGTCCATAATATCTCAATGCCTGGAACATCTTAAGCAACTTTTATCCGATCAAATTCAAGCACTTGGCCAGCCACCGGGACCACAAATTCCTACACCTACCTGGCAAGTTTGTGAATATGGTCTAGGTGGATCAGAATTTATCCCTTGACAACAATTAGCATCTCTATTGTCCGCGATTGATGATTCTCCATGGCAACCACATAAACACCACCTCCAATCATCAGCTCCACCTTTTAATGCGTCAAGCTTCTTATTGTCCAACTCTTTCTGGGCAAGTGCCGACAGTTTTAACTTTAAATCATTCATAATAAAATAGAATTTAAATTTAATAAATATACCTATTCCTTGTTCAAGGAATATTTGTAAGTGATAAATCTAAAGAGGTTATTAGCATCTCTTTTGAACAAAACTAATTCATCGTTTAAATCAACTTTTCAGGGTCGACATCTAATTTGGATGAATTTTTCGTTTCATTTTTAGAATCATCACTTAAATTGTTTTCAATCTCGGAGGTCATTACGGGGCTGGTATCCCCTAATCCGGATTAAAGTGTTAATTTCGCCGTTGGATCTCCTTTCTTTTTAAGGGGAAAGGGCCGGGCAGGGAGCGGTTCAGTGCAATTGAGAAGAGCTTCCTGCCCTTTGCTTTCCTTTGTTAATTTTACAATATCATCAGGGTAATACTGAATATCGCTGCATCCTTATTGGATCGGGAACCAATAACCGGTAAAAAAATTGAAACTTACCCTGCTATTCGTTTGTGATCAAAAAATCACGCTGTATAGCAAAAACTATTGATTGATTTGTACCCTCCACCCTCAAAATCACTTCCTTCTTCCCCGTTCTTTCAACCACCTCAGCTTGATATCCTGCCAAAGGACCCTCCTTAATAACAACTTTTTCTCCCGTTTCAATTTTTTCGCTGGTAACTTCAAATCCAACTTTCTTGTTAAGGATTACCTTTATCGCCCCGATCTGTTCATCTGGCACGGAACATGGGAAACCTTCAAAGGTTACATAACTTGCTATTGAAAAATGCTGCAGAGCCTTTTCGTACTCCCGGCAGCTTACTCTTACGAATATGTAAGACGGGAATAGCGGCCTGAGAGTCCATGTTCTCCGGTCCGACCTTTCCCTGAGAACCTTTTCCCTCGGCAGGTAAGTTTCAATGCCGCAGCGTTTAAGGTATGATTCCGCAGCTACCTCATGCTTACATCGGGTATAGAGTACATACCACCGGTAAATTCGGCTGACTTGCGGCACAATTTGTTCAATTTTAGCTGGCTTTTTACTGCTTCGCCCTCTAACTCCCATTTTAAGGGATTAAGCGGGTTTATTCTTGCCTCCTATCAGCACCCATTTTATGGATACCAGTTGTTAAAGGTAAACCAACTTTCAGTTCCGTGCAATGACGTCGGCGTATGATTGCGCTAAATTGTTGTCAACTTGTTTAATAATCTCTTCAGGGCTAATATCCAGATATTTGCATAACCGAAAGTAGGTAAACAGCTGGATCGAAGGCGCATATTGCTCAATCCTGGCTACGTTAATCCCGGTATCATCCTGAACTTTTAATTGTGATTTCCCGGATCTTTTTCTGGTAATCTTGATCTGCTTAGCCAGTTCTCTTAGGAAAATTTCTTCTTTCATCATAGTAAGTTATTAATATTCAAATGATTGAAAATCAGTTTCAGAAAAACCTTTCTTCCATCATTCGCATTAATATGTTAGCTTATGGAATTGTTACCGGTCTTGTTTGTTTTTTCCGGTAACTTATTTGTAACTTCGCTCATCATGAGAATGCCTGGCTTACATAACTATACTGAACTTGAGATCCTTCGGTTGGTCCGGTCCAAAGATGAATGGGCGACAGGCTATCTTTTTTACCAATTGGACAAGTATTTGAAATACTTTCTCAGAGGGAGGACCCCCGATTATCTGAACTATTCCAACCTGATTGCTTCCCAAACGGTTACCATCATTATTGAAAAAGAAACGGAGCCTCCACTAACCAGTAAGCTGCTAACTTTCGCCATTGCCATCGCAAGAAGGCAATGGAGCCTGGTCGAGCATAAAAAGCAGGAAGTTTTGATGCCTGATAGACAACCTAAAGTAACCAATTTTTTTAAGGTATTTTACCCCCCCCCTCCCATAATTTAGAATCATTCTAAATAGCACGAGTCGTCTTATAACAGCGGGCTAAACATCCTGGCCACGGATTCCTGCACTTTATCCAAAACGGGGCGCTTTTCCCAGGCCTCCAGAAATATTTCCTTCGAGTTTTCGATATCATCCTCATAGTCCTGTTTGAGCTGACGGGTAATAGCCTCATCATAAATCAGGGCATTAGCTTCAAAATCCTGATTAAAGCTGCGGATATCTATGTTGGCAGTGCCCACGGAGGCAAATACATCATCAACGATCATCAACTTACTGTGTGTGAATCCTTTCAGATAAAAATAAACATGAACCCCGGCCTCAAGCAATTCTTTCACGTAGGAACGGCTGCTTCGCCAAACCATCCATGAATCGTTCCTTTCGGGGAGCAGCAGTTTAACATCGATTCCACTCAGTGCTGCAGTTTTCAATGCCGTAAGAATACTCTGGTTCGGCAGGAAATAAGGGGTGGAGATATAGACATACTGAGACGCGGTAGCTATCGCGGCAAAATAAGCCTGCATAATACTTTCCCAATCTGAATCCGGGCCGCTGGCTACGATTTGCACCAACTTATGCTCCGTGACCGTATTATCAGGAAAATATCTGAGGTCATAGTCCGATGTGTTCTGTGCATAATTCCAGTCGAGGAGGAAAATGGCCTGCAAACTTCTCACCGATTCCCCTTCGAGCCTGAGGTGTGTATCCCGCCAGCGGTTATTTTTTCCTAATCCGCGAAGGTACCGGTCGGCAATATTGATCCCTCCGACAAACCCTACCCGGCCGTCGATCACTATGATTTTACGGTGCAGTCTGAAATTGACCTTGTTGGCAAAAGCATACGTTCGCACTGGCATAAAACTCATCACCTTTACCCCGGATGAG
>QYQM01000182.1 GCA_007280905.1 Porphyromonadaceae bacterium
CTCTCGCAAAGGCGCAAAGTCGCCAAATTGTTTATGCTAATAGCGTCTTGGGGACTTTGCGAGAAATATCTTTTAACTAAATAGTACCTTTTTAAGTTATTGGCTTTGGTGCTATATTGAAAGAATATTGCGGGACTCTAAATTTTAACCTCCTAAATATCGTGTCATACGAGTTATTCTTCGCTGGTTTACTCCTTTCCCTGCTTTTTATAGCGGTAACGGGATATTACCCGGGTGGGATCATTGTTCCCGGCTACCTTGTTCTTTATGCCGATCAGCCGCTTCGTATTACCGGAACCATTTTGGCCGGACTGCTGGCGTTCCTCGTCTATCGCCTGGCCTCGCATTACCTGATTCTATTTGGAAAAAGAAGATTCGTATTCCTGATATTGATCAGTGCGGTCCTGTCGTTTTTATTCTCGTTCCTCCTTCCGATGATCTTTCCGGTATCCCTCGAGCTGAAGATGATCGGATGGGTGATCCCCGGTCTGATCGCTAACAATTTCGACCGGCAAGGGATCGTGGTTACCTTTTCCTCAATGGCCATCGTATTGGCTATACTCCTGTTTATCAGCAAGATATACTTTTATTTCTTTTAAACCCGATTAAACAGCCCACATGATAATTGCCGGAAGTAAAGAACGTTTCCTGCTGATTAACGGCCTGATCGGAATTGGATTGATGGTGGCTTTATCTTTGTTATTCAAATCATCCGGGAACTCAGCCTCTGCTGAATTACGGATCGCTGCGGAGAATATGGAACAATCCATGAAAGTTATCCAAGATTATTGCATTCAACATCAAATAAATACAGACAATCCGGAAGATCCCCTTCACACGGGGCTGATCGGGCCTGAATGGTCGGAGCTGACCACCACTGTCGGTGATCCTGAAGCCAAAAGGACTACCATCAATCCCAACTTTGCCGCCCTCATCGCGCTTCTTCTTAAAGAAGCCGGTGTGAAAAAGGGTGATACCATCGCCATCGGCAGTTCAGCTTCTTTCCCTGCTCTGCTGATAGCCTCATTATCAGCAGCTAAGGCATTAGAATTAAATCCCCTGGTCATTTTCTCTTTCGGCTCTTCCTCCTTTGGAGCCTCCAATCCGGATTTTACTCTTTGGGACCTGTATCACCTTTTACTGGATCAACATATTATTGATTTCAAGCCGGTTGCTGCAACGATTGGAGGAGAGGATGATACCGGATCGGAATTTGACCGGAACATTTCCGACCGGATAAGGCGGAGCCTTCAGGAAGCCGGGATTCCTTTGATTACCGAAAAGGATCTGCAGATAAACCGGTCGATACGCGAAAAATTCTATTACGCCGGAAACCCGCATAGGGTCAAGGCATTCATCAACTCAGGCGGTGGATATGCCAACCTCGGCAGCAGTCAGTCGGTACTGAATATCAAGCCTGGATTGGTGAGGAAGGCTCAAATACCCGAACCGGAGAAACAGGGTATGATCCATTCCATGCTGCAAAAACAAATACCGGTAATCCATCTGCTTTTTATCAAAGGTCTGGCGCAGAAATACAATCTCCCCTGGGATCCGGCCTCGCAGCCGGCAATCACTCAACAGTCCGTTCAGTTTAACGGCAGGCACGATCCTGCAATTTTAATATTCAGCCTGATCGGGCTCCTCTGGTTTATCGTTGTGCTTATTCGGTATCGTATGCTTTATAACAGCCACTAGAGAGCCATCCGGAGAGTAAGTTTAATATCTTTGGATCAAGAGAGAGTATCAATTCATATCTATCTGATTTGTAAATATCTAAAAAACCTTATGAAAACTTTAATCATGAGAAGAGTACCCCGGTTACTCATCCTCGTCTTTTTGAGTTCGCTGTTCTCCTTTGCAGCCAACCAGGCAGTTGCCCAAACGGCCAGTGAACCTGTTTTGTTAACCTCCTGCGGCCAGAGCCCGGGACCGGTGCGGTTGAAAATCTTCCTGCAAAAACTGAACGTCAATTTCGATTACAACCTGCAGGCGAAAGCTGACGACCTGATTTCCAAGAAGAAGGAGGGCAAACCTTACAAGTCGATCATCATTGTTACCGGTGCCAGTTTAAAAGGGATGGGTGCTGCCGGCGTATCTATGGATGATGAACTTAGCCGCACCAAAGCTTTGATAGCCGAAGCCAAAAAGCAGGGAATCAAGATCATCGGTTCACATATCGAAGGGATGGCCCGCCGCTCGCAGGGAGCTACTGCCGGGGATAATACCGATGAGATGTCTATTGATGCCGTTTGCAATGTGTGCGATTTTATGATCGTCAAGAAAGAAGGTGATTCTGATGGCCGGTTCACCACGATATCCAAGGGGAAAAACATTCCTCTCATCCTGTTCGAGCTGAACACGGAAATCAGTGATGTTCTGAAGAAAGTTTACAACAAATAAGGGCTGCCAACGTGGACATGTACACTTCTGCGGCGATTATTCTGGGGGTGATGGTGCTTGTGTATTTCATCGCGCTCTGGGTTAAACTATCGACCGAACTGGCGATGCTGGTCGCTGCCCTGGCCGGCGCGGTTGCTGGTGGTCACTTTTTCCCGGCCCGCCATGTGGCCGAAGGTGCCATTACCTATCTGGATATCAATCTTATATTCATTTGCGCCACGCTGTTTATGAATATACTGAAAGAGTCGGGCGGCGTGGCTTTTGTCGTACGGTCCATCATCAAGACCTTTCACAACAGCCGCGTGCTGCTGCTGATCCTTCTATCTATCCTCCTCCTCATACCCGGTGCCCTCACCGGTGCCGGAAGCGTAACCGTTCTGATCACCGGAGGAATGGTGGCTGTTGTGCTGAATTACATGGGGATATCCAAAATCAAGACGGCTGCCATCATCTTTCTGATAGCCGGGCTCAGCGCTGCGGCTCCGCCCGTGAGTTTATGGGCCATGATGACCGCCGCCGGGGTGAATATGCCCTATGTCGGTTTCTTCTGGCCCCTCCTGATTCCCTGCGTGACCGGGGCACTGTTCACCGTCTTCTTCCTGGGTTGGAAAGGCACTAAGATCGATGTGGGAAAAGCCTTCGAAGAATTGCCAGTTCCTCCTGAAAAGATGAATTGGACCCGGATCATCATTCCGTTCGTTATCTTTTTCGGACTGATGTTCATGGGCCGTAAATGGCCGCACGATACACCGGTTGTCGGATTGCCGCTGATGTTCCTGTTTGCCGCCCTGGCTTCTTATCTGCTTTCGCCAAAAAAACTCGATTTTTTCAGGATCTCAGCAGATACCATCAAACAATTGCTGCCGCTGATCGGTACGCTAACCTGCGTCGGGATATTGGTCCAGATCATGACTCTCACAGGGGTACGCGGACTGCTCGCGATAACCTTTATCACCCTTCCCGCCTACCTGGTGATCGGTAGCCTCTTCTTTTTCCTGCCGATAACCGAATCGGTCCTGATGTACGGATCGGCTGCGGTTTTTGGTGTTCCCCTGGTGCTATTGTTTAACTCGATGGGACTGAACCCAATCATTGCCCTGGCCGGGATGAGCGTCATCTGGCCTTTGGGTGATGCACTGCCTCCAACGGCGATCATCGGCCGGCTCACGGTGGATGTGGCCGGAGCGAAGGATAGCTATGGCAAGTTCCTGAAACAATGTATCGTACCGGCAATTGTCATCATGATACTGGGTACCCTTATGGTCCTCTACAGCAAGCAACTGGGATTCTTAACCGGCTTATAATTCATCGATATGAACGCGATTTTCACTCCAATCATAACGACTCTCTATTACGCACTGATTGCCTTTATCGTGGTTCTGATCATTTACAATATGATTAAAACCAGGGACTGGAAAAAAGAGATCGTATATGTTATTATCCTGATTCCTTTTCTGTTACGCCTATTCATGCTTAAATAGATGACACCCATGAACAGAAAAGATATTATTCGTAAAAGCCTGATCGGTTTTGTTGGACTGGTTGTGCTGGTCGTGGCGGGAATCCGGTTTTATCAGCACCGGCATTTTAAAGAGCAGGTGGTTATTGGCGATCAGGTTAAAGTTAAAAAGCTTGGCAACTATTTCGACGGGGTTAAGGGAACCTTCAACGACTGCAATATTTATTTCATAGAAGGAACAGAGCCCGGCGCCACCATGATGATACTTGGCGGCTCACATCCCGAAGAACCGGCCGGCAGGTTAACAGCCCTGGTAATGGTTGAAAATGCCCGTATTACGAAGGGCCGTCTGATTGTAGTACTCTCGGCCAACCGCAGCGCCACCAGCGTTACGCGACCAAGTGCCGCCTATCCGCAGCTTTTTACGATCCCCACAGCCTGGGGCGGACAGCAATTCCGGATGGGCGACCGGTGGTCGAATCCGTTGGACCAATGGCCTGATCCTGAGGTATATATCCACTACCCTGGTAAACAGAACCTTGCATACATGGATATCCGGAATCTGAACCGAGCCTGGCCCGGACGAGCCAATGGCACGCTCACCGAGAAAACGACCTTTGCCTTCATGAACCTGATCAAACAGGAAAAGGTTGATGTGGTGATCGATCTGCATGAAGCCGAATTGCAGTATCCGGTAATCAACACCATCGTAACACACGAAAAAGGACAGGATCTGGCAACCATGGCATCTATGACATTAACTGATTTCGAGGGATTTTCGATCGGTACAGAGTTCTCTCCCAAAAACCTTCATGGTTTGTCGCACCGCGAGATTGGCGACTATTCGGATGCTATTTCTCTTCTCCTGGAAGCACCTGAGCCATTTCTGGATGCAACACGCGGCATCACCGGCGCCGAACAGCTCCTGGAAGGGAAAGATGCCTTTGTGGTAAAAGCCGGCAAGCACGGCCTTCTCTATGCCCCCATCGACGACAAAGGCTGGCCGATTGCCACCCGTGTGGGCCGCCATACCTCAACGGTGCTCCAGATCATGCAAAGCTGGAACGAATTCCATCCGGAAAAAGAGCTGGTATGCGAAGGCGTGCCGAAATATACCGAACTGATCGCCAAAGGATTGGGAGCGTTTCTCATTGATCCGGGTTCTGTGGCTAAGGGAAAGGTGGTCTTTGAATAAGAAGTTGTCAGTTATCGGTTATCGGTTATCTCTTAACGGATAACTGATAACTGATAGCTGACAACCGACAACAAATAACTTCTTTAAATATGAAAACGAAAACATCCTCTAAGTACTTCCTTCTTCTGAGTGTAACCTTGTTACTGGCGCAACTCTCCTTCGCCCAGTTCATTCCGGTAAGCGAAGAGAGTGAATCCTGCACCAGTATCATGGTCGGGAAAAAAGCCACCACCGATGGCTCAGTGATCACCTGCCATAGTTGCGACGGTAATTACCGGACCTGGCTGAACATTGTTCCTCACCGGAAATATGATCCGGGTGCAATGCGGAAAGTATCCTGGGGCCTGATGCACAATGAGTTTTCGGGCGACAAGCGCAACGTAACCGAAAAGGGTGAAATCCCGCAAGTTGCCGAAACTTATTCCTATCTGAACACCTGCTATCCTTCGCTAAATGAAAAGCAGCTGGCCATGGGTGAAACCACCTTTGGAGGCAAGGGCAGCATGGAAAACGACGATGGACTTTTCCTGATCGAGGAACTGCAGGCAATTGCCATGGAACGGTGCACCAACGCCCGCGATGCCATCAAGCTGATGGGCGATCTGGCTACCCAATACGGATATGGAGATTCCGGCGAATGCCTGACCGTAGCTGATAAAAATGAAGTCTGGCAATTCGAGATCATGGGTGCCGGCGTTGAAAAAACTGGGGCCGTCTGGGCTGCCGTCAGGATTCCCGACGACCACGTGGGCGTTTCCGCCAATATCTGCCGGATCAGCACTTTGGACCTGTCGAAACCTGATTATTATATGGCCTCTGAGAACGTGATCTCACTAGCTGAAGAGATGGGATTTTATGATAAGAAAAGCGGCGAGCCTTTTAAATTCTGGAAAGCTTACGGTGGGCGCAAGCCTTTCTTCACCCGTGAATTCTATATCCTGAGCACCATGGCACCCTCGCTGAACCTTACCCCGGAAATGGACGAGTTGCCTTTCTCCGTTAAGGCCGAGAAAAAGGTAAGCGTTCGCGATGTGATGGCGTACTATCGGAATACCTATGAAGGAACCGACCTGGATGCTACTAAAAACCTGATGGTTGCCAGGAGTAATTTCGGGCGCAGAGGTGCCGAAGCTCAACCCGCAACCACCACTCCGGAGTTGGTCAAAAGCGCATTGGCCAGTCCGTTTATGAGCGGTGACCTGAGAACCCTGGTCAATACCCTGAAACCGGGCACCATTGAAAGTCAGAGAACGATCGCAATCAGCGGTTGCTCCTATTCCAATGTGATTCAGTGCCGCGACTGGCTGCCCGATGATATCGGCGGAGTAGCCTGGTTCTCGTTCGATAACCCGGCTTGCAGTCCAAGGATCCCGATCTATGCCGGAACGCTCAGTCTGCCTGAAAGTTTCGAGATCTGCGGTCAAAAAAAATTCCGTACTGATGCCGCCATCTGGAATTTCAGGGAAACCAACCGTTTGGCAGAACTGAAATGGGAACGTACCCGCAATATCGTTGATGATGCCGTAAAGGCATTTGAAGATCAGGCATTTATTGAGCTTCCTTTGATGGATAAGATGGCTGTTGAACTGATGAAAGCTGATCAGGGTAAAGAACCTGAAAAGGATCAGCGCGGCAATCTCAAACCACCAAAATATCGCGAGTTTATGACCCAGTACACCAACAATTTTGCCCGCGCCACCATGACCAAATGGGTGGAGTTGAAGGGGCAGTTGTGGACGATGTACGCCCGGGGATTTTAAGAAGGTGTCAGGTTCAGGATGTGATGATTATTTAATGTGCTGATTTGCTGATTGCTCGAGACTGAAGACCGGTTTTTTTCTCTGTGGCTCTCTGTGGTCCTCTGTGAAACTCTGTGTAAGAAAAGATATTATACGGAGAACCACAGAGGACCACAGAGAGCCACAGAGAATGTATTTAGAATTAAAGATTCGATTTGAGAGTTTTGAATGTTGAAGTATAAGATCCAATGATATGACAACAACAAGAAATTTCAGCATCCTGGTGCTATCATTCAGCACCCTCCTTTTCTTCAACACCGCTGCCGCTCAAAATGCGGCCGGCGACAAGTGCCGGGAGACCAGGGAATACGATAACTGCACCAGTATTATTGTCGGCAAAAAGGCATCGGCGGATGGGTCAACGATGACTTCGCATTCGTGTGACAGCGGTTCCGATCGCACCTGGATCAACCTGGTTCCGCATCAGAAGCATCCGGCAGGATCGATGTGTCCGGTTTACCTGGAGCCGAAGGAAACCAAAGGTCCGAATGATCCGGACCGGGTGGAGACCGGCACCATTCCGCAGGTGGCTGAAACGTATGCCTATATCAATACCGCCTATCCGGTAATGAATGAATATCAGCTGGCTATCGGGGAAACTACTTTCGGCGGTAAGAACGAACTGCACTCCGACAATGGCATCCTTGACTGCCCGGAACTTTACCGGCTGGCTCTGGAGCGGGCTAAAACATCCCGTGATGCTATCAGGATCATTGATCAGTTGACGAAAGAATTCGGCTATAACGATGCAGGCGAATGCTTTACCTTTGCCGATCCGCAGGAGACCTGGCATTTTGAGATACTGGGTCCGGGAAAAGGGAAAAAGGGAGCCGTTTGGGCAGCGATCCGGATTCCGGATGATGAAGTCGGGGTTTCGGCCAACGCCAGTCGTATTCGCACGATCAACCTGAAAGATCCGGACAACTACATGGCTTCCGATAATGTATATTCATTAGCTCAGGAATTGGGATTCTGGGATCCCAAGAGCGAAAAGACCTTCGAGTTTTGTTATGCCTATGCCAGCCGCACCAGCATGGCTTGCCGCAGACGTGAATGGCGGGTGCTGAGCCTGGTGGCCCCATCACTCAAACTTGATCCGAATGGTGAGAACTTTCCGATGTCGGTAAAGCCGGAGAAGAAGATCTCGGTTCAGGACATGCTGGAGATGTTCCGGAATTATTATCAGGATACCCCGTTCGACATGACCGGAAGCCTCACCATGATCGACCGGAACGGCAAGGTGGTGAAGAGTCCGGTAGCCAACCCTTTCATGAGCGGCGATCTCCGTAACCTGCTGAAAGTGCCGTCGGAACGCACGATCTGCTGTCAGCGTGCCACCTACCTTCAGATCACCCAATCGCGCAGTTGGCTCCCCGATCCTATTGGCGGAGTCGTTTGGTTAGGTTATGATAATCCGGCCACAACGCCGCACACCCCCTTCTATTGCGGAATCACGGCCATGCCCGGTTGCTATATGGTGGACGGCCGGAGGCAATTCAACCGCGAAAGTGCCTGGTGGGCATTCCGTCAGGTCAGTCAATTGTGCCTGTTACGGTATCAGCCTATGAGCAAGGACGTTGAAGTTGTATGGAAAGAAATTGAAGATAAAGCATTCGCCAATCAGAAAGCATTTGAGGAAGAGATGCTGAAGCTCTATAAAACCGATCCTGCAAAAGTGAAGGAAATGCTCACGAAGTATTCGACGGAAATGGCCAACTCGTCAGTTGCCAGGTACTGGAAACTTACTGATGAGCTCTGGGGAAAGTATACCAACAGTTTTTAACCCGTTAAGAAGCATGGCCTGGAAATGATGATGTGGGGCGAAGGATCACACTCCCTCAACGTCCTCACAATACCTCCACTAATCGCCAGGCCTGGATATGGCCGATCCCTTCATTTGATTCCAACCGGATATCATCCATTGAGACAACGTATTTCTCAAAATTATCGGCAATGGCTTTTAAAGGCGCGTATTCTCTGTCAATAGTCGCCGGGTCAGTCAGTACATGGGCACATTGGAAGTAAACCGTTCGGTTTGCTTTTTGGGCTACGAAATCTACTTCCTTGTTGCGCAAAGTGCCAATATGTACTGTATAGCCGGAAAAGAGCAATTGCAAATAGACTACATTTTCAAGTTTGTATCCAAGTCCGGATTCAAATCCCGGATATAAGTAATTTTTAAAAGAGAGATCATTGATATAATATTTGTACGTCCCTGATATGGTCTCCTTTCCTTTTATATTGAACCTGTCCACCTTATGCACCAAAAAAGTGCTCTCCATGTACTGAATGTAATTTGCAATCGTTTCGTAATTTGTTTTTCTCTTTTTACCAGCGAAAAAATTCACGATGCTGGTAACAGATATGAGATTGGATGCATTGTTAACCAGAAAAACAAATAAATCCTCTAACAGCCTGGCATCTTTGATATTGTATCTTTGGATAATATCTTTCAGAAGCACGGTATCCTTGATGGCCGACAGGTAATGGCGTTTGGTTTCGTCGTTGGGTAAATGGAAAAGCTCCGGCAGTCCACCGGTCTGTAAGAATTCAAGATAGCTGGATCTGGATGGTTCCAATTGCCTGGCCAGTAAAAACTCCTGATAATTAAAAGGTTGAACATTGAACTGTATATACCGGCCCGATAGCAATGATGCCAGTTCACCCGCAAGTAATTGAGAATTTGAGCCTGTTATGAACACTTCATAATCCTGGATATAACTCTGAGAGTAAGAACTGACAAATCGTTCCCAGCCTTCTATGTCCTGAATTTCATCAATGAACAGGAAAATTTTCCCTTTTGGATGCAGACTAGCCTTGTATTCCTCAACGAATTTATCCAGATCGGAATAGGTGTCGAGAAAATCAAAATCGGTAAATTCCTTGTTGATATATAAGATGTTGTGAGGATGTATCCCAGTTGCCAGCAGTTTGGAGATCATCTGTCGGAGGATATAACTTTTACCTGCCCTGCGCTGCCCGGCAATAACCTTAACCAGTTTATTTCCCAGGAATTCTGAGATCCGGTCGATATAAGTTGCCCGAATAATCCCCAGTTCAGGAAAAACACCATCCCAGAAATTATATTTAGCAATACGTGAAATATTTTCTGTCATGACTGAATATTTTCACAAATATACAAAATATTCAAATACAATCAAATATTTTTACCTTGAGTTGAATACCCCCGAGGCCTCGGTGCTTCCGGCCCGGATGCTCCTTTACCCCTTGCAAAATTTGTTGCGCAGGCCGGAGATATAAACGGACGCCATCCTGCCCACGGCATAAATACCGTGGCAACCGATAAAGGAGCCCAGCACTGGGTCTTCATTATCTGTCCTGTCATCCCCGCGAAAGGGGGACCTCTTGATGCTGCTCCGAGGCACCTGTGTCATTTCTTCCTCGTCGCTTTAAAATTCCCGTTTGGCTGCTGGAAGGTAACATCCGTAACCTCACCTTTATCATTGACGGAAAACTTGACATAATAACCGCTCAGAATCTTGAGGGCAAACCGGTCTTTCTCAATGGGTGACAATTCATATTCCGGCTGACCAGGAACGAACAGATACAGTGTTTTTTCTCCTTTCAGATAGAACTTGGCAACCATTCCTCCCAGTTCGTAATCGCCAACATATTTCGACAGATCATCTTTTTTTACCTCGATCTCTTTTACCGACCGGGTGAATTCCAATGGTTTAACGGAGGGTTCGAGCTGGACCAAAGCACTTTCGATTTCGCCGCTCAAGTTCATTTTGAATTGAAACTTTGTTGCTTCCTGATTTACGGTGTCAATCCCATCTTTCTTATCAACCAGCCAGCCATCGAATACATCATAATGGAAGTGATTCAACCATAATGATTTATCTTTCAACATAACAAATACGGAATCGTTTTTTACCACAATCGTGAAACTTCCATATCCCTTGTTCGCATAAACGCCTTCATAATCCTTGATGGGATGAGTCATCGGTGCATTGGGCTTCCGGTTGGAGGTGGAACTCTTTTTAGCGTCATCCATCGCTTTCTTAGCCTTATCAACCTTCTTTCTGTTAATGCTGCTCCAGTCGACATACTTCTCCTTCAGCAATCTATCTGATATATAGTTTCGTACAATCCCGGGTACCGCTGAGCCATTTTGATTGCTCAGAACGATGATCCCGATGCTGTCGCTGGGGAAAAAGCAGGTGCTGGCGCTGAACCCATCGATATTACCGCCATGTTCAACACGGTAATGTCCCCGATAGGAGCACATCATCCAGCCAAAGCCGTAGTTACTGAACTGCACATCAGGTATTTCTGAATCCGGCAATCCGCTGGCAACAATCATCTGTCCGGAAATGGCTTCATTCAGATATCCGGTGGGAATTATCTCTTTGCCATCTGCCTTGCCACCATTGATCCAGGCCATGACCCACTTTGACATATCCATAACGGTGCTGTTGATGCTCCCGGCCGGTCCCATGGCGTTGATATCGTAATAATCCATCTTCTTAACAAGACTATCTTTTCGCACCTCATATCCGAATGCGCCTTCAGCATTCTTAGCTATATCTTTCACCGAGAAATTGGAATTGGTCATACCCAGCGGAGTAAAGATCCTTTCCTTAACATTTTCTTCCCAGCTTTTCCCGGTCAGCTTTTCAGCCACCATGCCCTGGAGGAAGAACATGTAATTATTGTATTGCCATTTTTCCCGCAGTCCTGCAGATGGTTCCATGTATGGAATTCTTTGCATAATGCTATCACGGGATGCCGTGGTGAACAGGTACCAGCTGTAATCATGGCGCGGCAATCCGGTGCGGTGGCACATCATGTCACGCAAGGTGACCTTGTCGTTCAGTTCGTCATTAAAAAACTTGAGCTCAGGAAGATAATCCCTTACCGGCTTATCATATACCAGTTTGCCATCTTTGTTTAGCATCCCGATCAGGGTAGAGGTAAAGGCTTTGGTGCAGCTTCCGATGGCAAACTGGGTGTTGGGGGTTACCGGGAGCTTGTTTTCAAGATCGCGATAGCCGTATCCTTTCGACCACACCACTTTGTTTTTCTCAACTACTGCCACAGCAAACCCGGCGGTTTTCCACTCTTTCAGAACACGGGTAAAGGTGGTATCCAGTCCGGCAAAGCGATTGTCGGGTTGGTTGGCACTCTTTTTAGATGATTGGGCCAGTGATGATAAGCTGATCATCACCAGCAACAGGCATATCCCTTTTTTCATTGGATTGATTATTGGGGTTTAATTATGGTTTGTCTGACTTTTGCCTCGTGCCAGCGAAGCCCAGATGCCCACGAGACTTAACAGGATAAAAATAGCGAATGTGATGGAAACGGAGTGCAGAAAGGCCGGTTCATTCAACTTGGATATCCGGTCCTTCCCGATGAAAATATGAATGACCAGCGTAGCGATGCCCATGCTGACCATCTGGCCGGTCATGCGCATGGTGGCGATGGTTGCCGATGCGGTGCCGAGAAAACGTTTTTCTACGGAACTCATTACGGCATTGGTATTTGGAGAGGAGAACAAGCCGAATCCGATTCCAAGGAGGACAAGGCTCAGTATCAGGTATGAAGTAGTAGTGTGATCATTCAAAGGCAAAAGCATGGCCAGTCCGATGGCAATGATCCCCATTCCTATCGAAGATAAGATACGGGGCTGGTACTTGTCGGATAGTTTGCCGGAAAAGGAAGCAACCAGTGCCATCATAATCGGCTGTGCAATGAGAAGAAAACCGGCATCGCGTGGCGATAATCCTTTGATATACTGCAGATAAAGACTCAGCACGAAGGTAACGGCAAATGTGGTGGCATAGTTAATCAGGGCAGCCAGGTTCGACAGGGCAAAATGCCTGTTCCCGAAAAAGAGCTGCATGTCGAATACCGGAAAAGCGGTTCTGAACTCAATCCTTGCGAACAAAAGGAGTCCGGCAACTCCGATTCCTGCCAGCCCGAAAGCCAGTGGATCCGGGAGCTTTGAGAATCCATACATAAAGGCCGACATAGCAATGATATAGATGATCGAACCCTGATAATCGAATTTTTCACTTTTCGCCTCGGCCCAATCGGTTTTAATCACCAGCCTGGCAGCCAACGCTACAAACAGCCCAAATGGAATCGTAACATAAAAAATGCTTTGCCAGCCGAAAGTCTGAGTCAGGATTCCGCCAAGCACCGGTGCGGCGGATAAACCCAGATAAACAGCGGTAACATTGATACCAATGGCTTTACCCCTTTGGTTTGGAGGAAAGACTGCGGTGATGATGGCCATATTGGTTCCGAACATCATGGCGCTGCCGATTCCCTGCAAAACCCTGAAAATGATCAGCATGGTGGAATCTACAGCCATGGCACAGAGCAGTGAGGCCGTGGCAACAATTATGTTCCCGAGAATGAAAACCTTAACCCGGCCGATCATATCGGCCAGCTTACCCAGCGGTACCAGAAAAACGGCCGATGAGAGCAGGAACGACATTGCGACCCAACTCATCGTGACGGCATTCATGCCCAGGTCGGCACTCATACGTGGCAATGCAATATTCACCGATGCTCCCAGAAACGGGGCGATGAATGAGCTTATCATGATGAGCGCAAGAAGGAAATTCTTATTCGGCTGCGATTCTTTTTGCTCCATAATAATTGGTAATGAAAAACATTCTTATCATAGATCTGTTTAAGTTTGCACCGCTAAAAATAGGCTTTTCGAGTCAATGAAAACAATAATTGAAGCACAAGGGTTAACCAAAGTTTATCCCGGGGGAATTGTGGCCGTCGACAATGTGAGTTTCTCAGTGAATGAAGGGGAAATTTTCGGATTCCTGGGTCCCAACGGAGCCGGCAAGTCCACCACCATCGCCATGTTAACCACCCTGATAAGTCCGACCAAAGGAACAGCTACCATAAATGGCATCGATATCACCAAACATGCCTACCAGGCCCGTTTAGAACTTGGTTTTGTTTCGCAGGATTTAGCGGTTGAAGATGCGCTTTCAGGAAATGACAACCTGAGGCTGCAAGCCGGATTTTATCATATCCCGCGTGCCGAAGCATTGGTGAGGATTGCCGAAGTGCTGAAAATGGTTGATCTCACCGCCCGGGCCAAAGACAAAGCCGAAACCTATTCAGGCGGGATGCGAAAACGGCTCGATATCGCCTGCGGCTTAATTCACCGTCCGAGGATTTTGTTTCTGGATGAGCCCACACTCGGATTAGATATCCAGACGCGCCGGGAGATTTGGAAATATATCAATACGCTTCGTGAAGAGATCAAAATGACCATCTTTCTCACTACTCACTATATGGATGAGGCAGATTCGCTATGCGACCGTGTTGCCATTATCGACAGGGGGGTTATTAAAACGCTCGATACGCCGATGGCACTAAAAGATGCGCTAAAGAATGAAATCGAACAACCAACGCTGGATGATGTATTCCTGCATCATACAGGCAAAGAAATGAGGGAAGATTACAGCACCAAGGAAGCAGCATTTAAGTCACGCATGATCATGAGGAGGGCCAGAGGATGAGCATAACATTATTATTATCTGATATATACTGGGTTTTCTGGCGCGAGATCAAGAAGTTCGCCCAGCAGAAAGCACGTCTGCTGATGGTGGTGGTTCAGCCACTCGTTTGGCTGGTACTGATGGGCAATGCCATGTCGGGCCTCACTCGTAATCCGGCAGCGGCACAAATGCTGGGAACAGGCAATTATCTTGATTTTATGACCCCGGGAATCATGATCATGACGGCGCTGTTTGGCGGTGTGTTCGGGGGAATCACCATTGTTTGGGACAGGCGGACGGGTTATCTCAATAAAATGCTTGCCGCACCGATTTACCGGGCTGCAATACCCCTTGGCAAATTGATGTCCATCGGTTTGCAAACCATGCTCCAGGCCCTGATCATCGTGATCATTGCACTGTTTCTTGGTGTTCATTTCAAGACCGGATTCCCCGGGGTGATCGCCCTGCTCTTCATTGCCGGGATGTTCGGGATCATCATGGGTGGAATTTCCCTTTCACTTTCCTCCAGGATAAAATCCATGGAAACCTTAATGGCCATTTCCAACTTCCTGACCATGCCCCTGATGTTTACCAGCAACGCCATGTTCCCGACCAACGCCATGCCAACCTGGCTGAAAGACATCGCACTGGCCAACCCGGTCTCCTACGCCGTTCATGCCATGCGTACCATCTCCACACAGGGATGGATCTGGACCGAAATCTGGCCGGCAATGGCGGCACTGACGGTTATCATGATGTTGATAGTTGCATTGGCAATCAGGTTGTTCTCGAGATCTGTGAACTGAAAAATGGCACGCCCTTCGACTCCGCTCAGGGACCGGTCCCTGAGCGGAGTCGAAGGGCGTGCTACCTCGTTGATTACCGTCTCAGCGTAATCCCGATTTTCGCTCCTGTTAAGGATCCTAAGCCCAGTTCAGCATTCACCCACATTTTATCGTTGATTTTATAACGGCCCCCGACCTGAAGATCAATACCGAAAATAGGGCCTTCTGGATAGTAATAATAACCATAGCTAATAGTTTTACCGAAACCAAAATATGGCCCGACACTCAATCCTCCATAAACATCTAAATTTTCTGGAAGCTGCAGAATCCTGGTGAAATGATAGTTGCCATTTACCGATCCACCAATATACCCCTTATACCAAGTAGGTGACACCCGGTAGCGTATTGAGGCTTCCAAGCCTATGGTGATATCCGGGGTGATAAAGTAATCAGCACCTACATAGAGTGGAATCCCTCTGGTGGAAAGACCGATCCCAAAGTTGAACTGCAGTTTGCTTTTGTCAAATTTAAATGGTTCTGACTGAGCCCTTTCAGATGATTTTGCTTGAACGATCCTAACAATTTCATCAGTTTTATATCCTACTATTTGTCCATCCTGCGTTTTGATTTTCACTGTCTGAGCGGATTGTTCTACAATTTCACCTTTAACAGAATATCCGTTTTTCAAGTTGAGGATTACAATTTTATTTTCCTGTGCCACTATTACTGAATTTGCAATAAATGCTAAAAGAAAAAAAAGACAGAATAACTTTTTAAACATAATTTATTTGTTTTAAGGATACCTGGCTATCTGCTATTTACAAGTCAAGATATGATTTACTAATTCAAAGCAGGCAATTAATTATAAGTATAGGATCATTTGAATTCAACGATGTCAGCTGTAACTGTTACTTTTTGTTTGATTACAAAGAATATAATACTGTTTTTAAAGTCTACCGTAACATTTGCTAAAGCCTGCCCCTCTTTTAAAGGATAATTCATCATTAAATCATTTTTTGCTTCGAAAACCAAAGCGTTTTTGGCCAAGCCACCCAGGCCGAAAACTTTAGTTGTTTCTGCCGTGCCGGTTGCACTTTTCACCATTTTAAAATTATTAGAAGATAAAGAAACACTTCCGGTCATCATCCCAGAATGCGTTGCACAACTAGTAGTTGCAAAAGCAATTATTGCAACAGCAATAACAAGTCTTAGTGTTTTCATTTTAAGCATGAATTTGTTTTTCCTACTCGTTTGGCTTTTCGGAATACGCCCCGTTTGATGTGTGGTTGCTGGCCTCCACTATTGCAATAGTAAAGATAAGAAAAGAAAAGTTTGTTACAAATCTGCTACAAAAATTCCGAATGGTTTTATACTGATCCCATCTTGAACAATCAAACTGCCTAAAGGTTCAGAAAGAATCGTCCTGACTTTGCCCAACTGAGCCTGATCCCGGATCGCCACTTTCTGCTGCATCCCGGTTAAATTGATAACCACCAGGATTTTTTCATCATTCAGGGAACGAACAAACGAAACCACCCCGGGATTATCGTTGGGAATAAAAGCAAAGTCCCCGCCCACGATCACGGGATTTTGCTTTCGAATGGATATCAACGTTTTATAAAAATTCCAAAGCGACTTCTTGTCGGTTCTCTCTTCTTCTAACGATATCCCGTCTCCCGTCCTGGCATTGCGATTGGTCCACCACGGACCGGAATCTTTATACCAGGTGGCCATTCCGGGCCCCTCGGTGCTCCGGTACCATTCAAACGCCTCCCGGCGCGGGATGTCGTTTCCATCGGAATTGCCGTTATATTTCACACCCTTCATTCCGAGCTCCTGCCCATAATATATCAGCGGAATTCCTTTCAGCAGGATATTGAATGCCGCTCCGATCTTCTCTTTAGCAATGCTTCCTTTCATCCTTGAGGCAAAGCGGTCGAGATCGTGGTTCTCAATAAAAATGAGCTGATCCTTGCTGCCGGGAGTGAGCTGGTTCGTTGAGTCTATCTTATTAATAATCTGATCCCTTTCCATTGCACTGATGGCCATGGCATTCTGAAAGGCAAACAGGTAATCCAGATCAGCCTTTTCGAAAACCTCGTTTCCATAATCAGCCCAATTGGCCTGTTCACCGATAATCCGGATGGTGGGGTTCACCGATCGGAGTTCATCGAACAGGGGTTTCCAGAACCCGCCATACAGGTTGGTCAGTTTGCCGGTATTATCGAGATTATCCATGATATGATCGATCCGGAAACCATCGACACCATCATCAAACCGGCCGTCTTTATTGGGATCCAGGAAATATCGGTAGAGCAAATGGAAATATTTCCACACTTCCGGATTATATAAGTTCGCCATATTGAGGGCCCTGGATTCACCGGTGTAGGATAGCAGTTTGCCCCAGGCTGTTCCTTTGATCTGGTACTCCGGGTGATTGGCAAACCAGTCGGAGCC
>QYQM01000036.1 GCA_007280905.1 Porphyromonadaceae bacterium
CATTATAAGCCCAGCCCCTGGTAACATAATCAGCCGGCGGGCGATACCATTCCCCTTCGGTTCCGCTATTGGTATAAGTTTTCACAATGCTATGTATATCAGAATGATCGCCATAATCCTTCAATTCCTTCTGCGCCCTGGCCTCGGTTTCGGCCGGGAAAAACTCATACCCGTCCGCATTGTGACCCGCAAAATCTGCGTACAAATCACAAAAGATGTGATTGAATATAAAAATCAGGATCAATTGCAATTTTTGCATCAACACCGACATCCATCTGTTGCCAATCCGTCAATGGGTTAATCCATTTTTCCACATCGTTTATCTTGATTTTCAGCGGCATATTGAAACCAGGTATACAATCTTTCCACCTGTATTTCAATGTTTTTCCTTCAACAGCATATTCGAAATACGGGATTTTTGTATTTAGCAGATATTGGTCGAAGAAAGGCTTCAGGTCCATCCCGGTGGCTTCACTGAAGAAATTCTCAATCTGTTCCGTCGTAACCGTCTGATGGTAAAACTTCGCGCTGATCCCTCTCAGGATGCCCCGGAATTTCTCATCATCATTAACTATTTGCCTTAATGTGTGCAACATGTTGGCCCCCTTGCTGTACATATCGCCTGAACCTTCGGTATTCACATTATAGGGGCCGATAATTGGAGTCCGGTTACCGATGTTCTTGCGGGTTCCGATGCAGTATTCGCTTCCGGCCTGCTTACCGAACTGGTAATCAACAAAAAGAGTTTCAGAGTAGGCACCGAAACTTTCATGGATCCACATGTCCGCTATATCCTTTGAAGTAATGCTGTTGCCATACCATTCATGAGCCGATTCATGGATGATGATAAAATCAAATTTCATTCCCCAGCCGGATTTACTCACATCCCTTCCCCCGTAACCGTTTTTAAAACCATTGCCGTAAGTAACTGAACTCTGATGCTCCATTCCCGGATAAGGAACCTCCACCAGTTTATAGCCATCCTCGTAAAACGGATAGGGCCCGAACCAGTATTCCAGGGCTTTCAGCATCCTCGGCACTTCCTGAAAATGAACTTTCGCCTTATCCAGATTGTCCTTCAGCACATAATAGTCGCAATCCAGAACTCCTTTTTCCCCCTGATATTTTTCGAAAAAATGAGCGTAATCAGCGATATTGACATTTACTCCGTAATTATTAATCGGATTGGAGATAAACCAATTGAAGGTTTTTGTGAGATCGGCATTTTGTACCACTCCCCTCAACCTGCCGTTTGAAACATCGGTAAGGTTTTCCGGAACGGTTACGCTGATGAGCATGCTATCGGGCTCATCGTACTGATGATCCTTGCACGGCCACCAGATACTGGCACCGTCGCCCTGACAGGTTGTTACAATGAAAGGGTTGTTGTTTTTATCCCGTCTCCATGACAGGCCGCCGTTCCAGGGCGGATTCCTGCTGATACGCGGCCGGCCTTCAAAATGTACGATAATCTCATTTATATCCCCACGCTCTTGAACTTTTAACAACAGAACAAACCAGGCATTTCCGTCACGCTTAAATTGCACCTGTTTGTCATCCTGGTATACCTTCGAAATCCACATCGGTTCCTGAAGATCGATCTGCATAATCTGAAAAGGATCAGTCACCTGGTATCGGATAGTATTCCGGCCTTTCAAAGTGCTGTCGGATGGATTTACAGTAATATCCAGATGATAGTATTTGAGGTTCCACCAAGCTCTTTCCTGAGTGATTGATCCCCGAAGGGTATCCTGATGATTAAATTTTCGATCCTGACCGTTAGCTATTAAGGAGAAAAAGATTAGTGGCAACGCAACCAGCATTCTGTCAAGGGTTTTCATCTTATTTATTTAATGATTTTATATCCTATTGCACAGTCGCCCGGCCAGGTTTTTGATGGTTGAATAACCAGTCCTTCCGGTTTCTGCACCCAGACAATTTTTTCTGTGCTTCCCAGCAACTCCACGCCGGCGACCTTACCGAATTTCGATTGGGCAGCCAGTGACTTGATAACGATTTTTTCTCTCGGAATATCCAGTAAGTAGGCATATAAAAGATCACCTTTCCCGGTGAAACGTATGTCTTTTTCGGTAAAACCCTTGCCGCTTCCTTCATTGAAAGATTCACCCTCCATCTGAGTCGGCCCTTCGCCAAATAAATCCCATGGACGTGTTCCATAGATACCTTCTCCATTAATTTTCAGCCATTTACCAATGGCCAGCAAAACATCCTGCTGCTCCCGGGTAATGGTTCCATCCGGTCTGGGCCCGATGTTCAGGAGCAGGTTGCCGTTTTTACTGACGATATCAACCAGTTCATCGATCAGCTCATTCGGGCTCTTGTTCTCTTCACCCGGAATATAGCCCCATGATTTTTTCCCGATGGAAGTATCAGTCTGCCAGGGATACTTTTTTCCGGCTTTGCTGCTGCCCCGCTCAATATCATACACCGCGGTACCATCCGGGAAAGAGCTGTTCTTGTAATTGATGGCCACCCCTTTATTCCATTCCAGGCCTTTATTGTAATAATAGGCGGCAAAAGATTTGCGGTAGGGTTCGAGTGCCGGCTGTTCGATCCACCAGTCGAACCAGAACAGCTGGGGCTGATATTTGTCTACCAGCTCGACACTGCGCAGGAGCCAGTCGTTCATAAATTCCGGCGACATGGTTTCATTCTCTTCGCGGGCAGGACCGTAGAAATCAGCGTACTGGGGGTCCATGACATCAGATTCAAATTTACGTCCGCCCTGGAGGAACCACCAGTGTTCGATGCGGTGCGAGGAGAGTCCGAAGATCATCCCCTGTTTTTTGGCAGCATCTGCCAGTTCACCCACGATATCCCGGTGCGGCCCCATCTCGGCAGCGTTCCATTTCGAGAGCGATGTTTTGTACATGGCAAATCCGTCATGATGCTCTGCCACGGGGACCACATATTTTGCTCCAGCTTTGATGAACAGGCTGATCCACTCATTGGCATCGAATTTTTCAGCTTTGAACATCGGGATAAAATCCTTGTAACCGAAATCTTTTTGGCTACCGTAAGTCTCCATGTGATGCTTGTAAGCAGGCGAGCCTTTTAGGTACATCAGCCTGGGATACCACTCTGATTCAAAAGCGGGCACCGAATATACCCCCCAATGAATAAAGATGCCGAATTTGGCGTCGCGGAACCAGTCCGGACATTCATAATTCTTTAGTGATTCCCAGGTGGCTTGATACCGGTCCTGGGCATTGGCCTGAATGACAATCAGTAAAAAAAGCAATACAAGGTAATTTGCTCTGGTTTTCATATGCTCAAAAATTGATTATTCCTTTTACCATGGAGACACGGAGAACACGGAATTACACAGAGATCTGACATTGTTTGATTTTTGGCTGAAAATAAATCAACCAATGCTAAAGTAGACAATCCGTACGTTTCGGACAGGATCCGCTGCAAAAAAGACTATTTGATGGCTGACAAGGCTTCGGTGGCTGCTTTTCCAACCACATTCCGGAAAGACGGCTTTGCCGAGGCTTTTTTCAGGTACGCAACCTGTTCTTTACCACCGCATTTACCGATGGATCGGAGGGCCTCTGCCTGAACCACATAGCTATTATCTGATTCGAATATTTTTTTGAATGATTTAACCAATGACGGATCTTTCAGATCCCCCAGAATCCGGACCGCCGATTGCCTGACCTTTGAATTTTCATCTTTAGTGGCTGCTTTTATCAGGTCCAGATGGCTCTTGCAAGAGAATTTCCCGATATTCACCAGGGCAGCCTGGCGAACTGCCCAGAAGGAATCACCGGCAGCCCGCTTCGACCAAACCTCAATGGCAGACTGATCCCCGCTGAATGATTTAAGCTCATCAACTGCAGACAGGCGGCCGATCACATCATCATGATCCGCCTGATAAATCAATTCCTTCATCGGTTTTATAAAGATACACTCCTTCAGCAGGTAATTTCCTTCATCAAACCTGACCAGCAGAGGCTCCGCATCAAATACAAATTCAAACGATTCCTCCTTGTTTTTTAGCCAGACCTCTTTTACAACTTTTTTATCTGCAAAAGAAAAGCCCAGGTTGACCGGGACAGTATATACGGGCACTCCAGGCAAGGAATCCTGCTTTTGTATAACATTAATTTTCAGAGTTTTGCGTGCTTCATCCCATGTCTTGTTTACCTTAACTACCAGATGTCCGGGACTGAACACGAATTGTTGAAAAAACCAGTCCATATTCTTTCCGCTCACCTCCTTCACGGTTTTCATCAGATCGTACGTATCCACCGGCTTGAATGCATTTTCATGAAGGAAGGTACTGAGGGTCCTGAAGAAGGTTTCGTCGCCCAGGATATACCTCAACAAGTGCAAAACATTGGCCCCTTTGGGATAGGTGTGGCTGTCAAAATTGTCACCGGGATCATTATACCGGTTGAATACGATGGGTCTCACATACCGGTTGCGTGCTTCATTCAGATATTGATTCTTCTTTCCCAGAAGGTCATAAGCCCCGGCATCCTCTCCATACTCATTCCGGGTATACAGATAATCGGAATAGGTCCCGAAACTTTCATTCAGCCAGGTATGCTCCCAACTCCGCAAAGTGATCAGATCACCCCACCATTGATGAGCAATTTCATGAGCAATAACCCTTTCCCAGGAAAAATCCTGCTCGGCATTCTGATCTGTCACCGCACCTTCACCCAATAAAGTAGCGGTGGTTGCTTCGGCTCCTCCTCCCATATAAGGCGTTATAACCTGGTCGTACTTTGCCCATGGATAGCTAAAATCATACAATTTGTTGAAGAAACTGATCATATGGGGAGTTTTGCTGAAGGATCTTTTTGCATCATCCGCATGCCAGTGGTAAACCCAATAGTTAATAGGCAATGACCCCAGAGAGTCGGCAATTACCTCATAATCACCTATACTCAAATTGATTAAGTAGGTAGAAAGCGGCAGGTCCTGGCTCCAATGCCAGGTCTTGGTTGCGGGTTGACGGTTGTCGGTTATCAGTTGTCGGTTGTCGGTAACACCTACCAGTCTGCCATTTGAGAGAACTTTATATCTCTCATCAACCGTTACAATCATTTCTGTGGTCACCTTATCATTAGGATAGTCATAGCAAGGGATCCATTGTCGGGCCTTATTCGGAAAACAATCGGATGACACGAGCCGGGGGTTAGTCGGCGATTCATCGATAAACCGCAAACCCAGGTTGGGTTTATCGAGGATGTATTTTACCGTAAACTGAATGGTATCGGTATGATCATATGTCCGGTTGAATCCGATAATAACCTGGTTATCTTTTTGTTCAAATGGAAGTAACTTCCCATCCCGGTTGATGATATTGCTGACCACCAGGTATTCGGCATCCAAAACACACTTGTTAAACCCGTTATTCAGCGGTGTCATCGTGATCTTATTCTCTCCTGTCAGCGCCTTCTTATCAAGATCGACATTCAAAGTGATTTTGTAACGGATGGCATCAAAATCCCGTGACCGCTCAACCTGTACCGGACGCTGATACACATCAACCTTCTGTGCATAAGCTAATTGCGATATCAGGACCATTAAAAAAATCAAACTTTTTGTTTTCATAAATAAATTGTGAACTATTGTGTCTACTGTGGTGAATATTAACGGAATTAACGGACAGACATCCATTTTTCCATCTCTTTTATTGTTCTCGGCAAACCCGCCGAAAGCACTTCACATCCGTCTTTTGTAATGACAACGGTATCCTCCAGCCTGACACCAATCTCAATATCCGGATACATCATATTGATATCGCAGGCAAAAACGAATCCCTCCTGCAATACCTCGTTCGGTCCCTGAAAGGTTCCCATTCCATCATGGACTGCCATACCGATGGAATGGTTATAACCGCCATACGTAACGAGACCTTTGAACCTGGGTTCATCAGGATTAAATCCATTATCAGCCAGGTATTTCCTGACGTTCTGCCCAACCTGTTTTAGCGTAATTCCAGGTTTATAGCTCTTTACACAAACTTCCCGGATCTGATTGGCCAGCTCATACAGTTCTTTCTGTTTGGGAGTGAATTTACCGCTGGCCGGAAAGGAGGTGGAAAAATCCACATCGTAATAATTGTAGTCAGGTCCGGCATCCAGAACAACAAAATCGCCGTCTTTCAGAGTCCGGTTATAGCGGTGATAGTGTCCGTAAGGGATATTTTCGGCCGACATGATGATCGTATTGTAGGCAAGTCCTTGTGCCCCTTCCTTTTTACAGGTAAACTCAAAAAGGTTGGCCAGGTTTGATTCTTTAACACCCACTCCGGTAGCCCTGATAAAAGCCAGATGAGCCTGCCTGCCTATTCTGCCGGCTTCACGCATAATATCGATTTCAGCTTTGGATTTGATTTTGCGCAGATCACTGATTTTGGCAGAGCAGTCCCTCACTTCGATCCCGGGAAATTTCTCATTCAACTTCTTCATAAACTGCAATTCACGGGTCAGGCGGCCGTCCCACTCATCCTTAGTCATCGAATTCTTCAGGCTCTGAGTCTTTTCAGCAGAAACCTCCCACTGGAGTTCCTCGGCATTAAAGGGAGTGTAAATGATACGGGTATTTTCAACTTTTGCTGCGAGGTATGAGGAGAAATTATAATAAGGCAGGATCCTTTCGATTCCGTTAAACCGCCCCGGATCTTTAACCAGATCAATTGAAATCCCTTCTCCCCTCGCGTCTTTGTCGCTTATAGTAAGGAAAAGCGTACTGGTTCTTTCCTTACCGTCCACCACCAAAATCAAATTCGGAATCTCCAATCCCGTGAAATACATCATGTTATTGAACTGATAAAAGGGGCTATCACCATCCGGCAACGAAGCACCACGAAGAATGGCAATTCCATCCGGGATCATATCCATTAGTTTTTCCCTGCGGGCAGTATATTCACTTTTTTCGAAGGTCAGTTGACCAAAGGCTGAAAAAACAATTGCATTCAGAAGGAAAATCAGGAAAGCGGTTTTGTTTTTCATATAAAAATCTATTGTGACCTATTGTGCCTTTTGTGGTTTATTTATTGAACACCGCAATCTCAGCCAGCCCGGCGTTTGTAGTTGTTTCCGAAACCGAATTGACGAAAAATGCCAGCCAGGTTATTGTTTTCTCAGGGAAAGATAACTCTTTGCAGGATTTTGCATCATTCGGAAGTTCGGAAACTTTTATCGTTGAGCCGTCACTGAAAACCAGCATCCCCGAAGTGATCTGATCTTTCAGGTTCGGACGGTCGAATAGCCACACCCTGGATACTTTCTCCGGCTGGTTCCAGTTCAGCCTGATCATGGCAGAACCCTTCTCACCTTCGCTGACCCATTCATTTATCCGGTAGGAACTCTGTACCTGCCTCTCCTTGATCAGAAAAGGCGGAAGCATCTTCTTCTCAGCATCTGTCGGCTTAAACGACTCAGCATTAGGGACTATCCCGTCGACCGCACCTTCACCGAAATAGGTGATCAGCTCCGAAAAAATCCGGTATTTCTTGTTGGCTGATGAAACGGTCACATTCGACCGCAGTGCGATATTGTTCTTTTGCTTGATCGGGTCAATCTGCTCCTCCGGAAAGGCTTCGAAACGCTTTTTCGTATCATTGTCGAGCAGAAGAAATTCCTGCAGATTCCAGGCATAGCGGCTGCCAATCGGATCCGCCAGGGTTCTGTCGCAGAAATAAACATTATTGAAATTCGCCGAGTAGCTCAGCCACGCAGTCCGGCCGGTTTCTCCGATAAATCTTGATGGGAGATTCAGGAAATAGGCCTGGCGCCCGAAATTCTTCATATAGGTGATTAATTTATAGGGACCAGTAATCTGTTCTGATTCTAGCAGATATGAATTCATATCTTTCATACCGGGCCATCCGGTCATCCCAGACAAGCAGCGGCTTGATCTTTGGGAAATCGGAGGACCAGATCGCTGTTTTTTTCTTATCGAAACCGGCAAAGAATTCATATTTCGTAATATCGTTCATGTTTTCGATGGATGGGGTAACCCTGGCCATATACGCGGCATCACCTGCGATCCAGCTGTTATCGGCCACCCGCGGGGTCGGATCATTGTCGATGGCGCCGTGCCCCACCAGATAGGCCTTTCCATCGGTCCAGCCGCAATACATATTATCATCAACCGCCCATGAAGGGTAAAATGTATCGGCATCGGTATAAGTAACATACTGCCTGGTAAAGGCCACACCCACGATGTCGGTTGATTGCTCGAAAGAACAACCAACAGGGGGTTCTGATTTCCAAATGGTTGGTAACCAGGGTTTAGGGCTATAAATTACCTCTCTCTCCTGTGATTGTAGGCTTGTATAAAATCCCAATAGCATTCCGATTACGCCCAACAAAATAATTCGATCCTTCTTTTTTCTCATAACGAACCCTCCAATACCATTTTCTCATACGGAACCGGATATGCCGTTATCCATACTTCCGGTTTAAACTCCGATGCACCATTCTTCATCAGCAGAACCACCGCATCGATTTTGGCACCGATCATATCTGCAGTCAACGGAACATAATAGGTATAGTTGGAATCTGTTGTTTGCACAGGATATTCCCAGGCATTGCTTCTGTAAGACAAACTTCTGTCGGGGGCCCCCACAGGCCTGCCATTCACCCGGATAGCCGCATAGGCACCTTCGTCGCCATGTTTACCGTTCAGTGCGATAGCGAGATAGCTTCCTTCGGGTATTTCGTTCAACACAAAACTGGTTTCGAATGCCGCTTTGAGTGTTACCTGCCGGTAGGGGCTGAACAGGTTGGATGCGCGCCATTGGCTCCGGTCCACCGGTTTACCGTTCAGATATCCCTCAATTTCAACAACCCTTTCCGGGGAGCCCGGAAACCTGACATACCGGATTGGTTTTGCCGGGTCCAGTGGCAAGGACATCTCTTTACCAGCCAGTATCAGAATGGGTGTCCATATCTTCAGATCTCCGGATACTTCGATGCGGATCGCTTCCCACGACTTAAACGGCTGAAGTGACTGTTCATCCCCAATGATAAACTTCAGGCTATCCAGTGTGGTCAGCTTGCCCATATTGAGCCGCAGCGATCCTCCGTTCATTCGGATATCGTTTCTTCCCCACCTCCGGCCCGGATAAAAAGCGGTATTCCGATCGCCATCAAAGAGATAGCGGTCCCACAATCCGCGGTCGATAAACAGTTCCTGGTTAAAAAAGGCCTCCCTGGCTTTCTGTACCTGCGGAATGGTGGTCGACCCTGACCGGGCCAGGGACCTGGCCTCGAGTGCATTATTGTCGGCCGCGAAACAAGTTGACTCATATAAAGCTTCCGCATCAGCAGGAACCGATACCGGTACCAAGTCGCCCAATTTGCGATGATACTTTTCCTTAAGTGTAGTACCTGGAAATAAAATTTCAACCGGTTTACCCTTCATCATTCCTTCCACCGGTTTGCCATCCAGGATTCCCTGTTTTAAGGAGCTATCGGTTCCTTTGATGCGTATGGTTTTCTTTTCCCCCGGAAAGCCGAGCAGATTGATCAATAATGGTTTTCCGGCTACGTCCCTGACTATCTCATAATCACATCCCTCAATTGCGGGTCCGGTTTGCTTTTCCGTTGTTGCAATCAGCAGGCACGACCGGAACGGAAGGACCTCAACAGTCACTGTTTGTCCCTTTTTGAACTTACCGATCATCCGTTCCACCGGATGATATTGCCGGAGTTCAACAACTGATCCTTTTACCAGACCAATCTCTTCATCCAGCTTAATCGTCCGGGTAACGGGCAGCCAGGTCATGTTCCGAAGCGTGATCAACCGGGTTTGGTCATTGCCCCTGGAAACGGCCTTTTCACCGTATTTATCTTCGGGCAGGATAATCCCATCAACCAGTATATACCGGTATTTCCGGGCCAGATTAAATATTCGGGCCAGCTTCGGGTACTCATCGTCCCGCAATAACCAGGGGTTCCCGTAAATCTGTGGGGCCAGTATTAAATTTCGGTTAAATGCCTGTAAAATCAGGTCATCTTCCCAGTAATCCAGGCAGGAAGAGAGGCAAACCCCATGATCCTCAGTCATGCGCTGCAACTCGGGCACCACATTTCTGGAAAGTGCACCGGTACGGTGATGGGTGGCCGTCTGATCATTGGCCATGTGCACATCGATATAGGATTCATCGCCATCCCAAAGTTTTGTCGTGGCATGTCGGCTCCCCTCCTCGCCCAATTCCAGCCGGTGGTTGAGCAGTATCAGATCCGGTGTGTATTTCCTGCAATCGGTCATCATCTCTATAAACGCATCCTGCTTATCCGGTCGAAGCTGACCAACTACCGCATCGAATTTCAGCAATTCAAAATTGTAATCCTTTGAAAGACTGACAATCATATCATGCCTGGCCTTTTCATCCTCCGGTGTAGAGCCGAATCCATCCGGTCCGCCCCAGGTGCCCAGCCGGGTATCCATCGAAGCCGCCTTTTTATAGATGGGAGCTAAGCCATTGGGAAACTGCCGCTTAAATTCCTGAGAATCCATACTTCCATACCAGCCGGCCTTATCAATCGTCCCGGCGCTTATCACATAGATATCCAGTGCCATACCGTACTCGCTCTTCAGCCAGGCAAAAAAATCGAGATTAATCAGTGTTTGCTGCTCCGTACTTCCTTCATTGGTGTTGTTGATCCACGACTCGTATTCCGAGCGGGATGGCGTTTTACTATCGGCCCCGGGATAAACCTTTTCTGATGTCTGAGAGTATAAAGCATTCGTACAGAATAGCATGATAATTATGCAGATCAGCCAATTACCAATAATTTCTGATTCAGATTTCTTTTTCATCATACTTAGCAAACATTAAACTCAAATTAAGCCGGTTTAAAACGGCCGTTTGCGGACGATCTTGAAAACGAAGGCATAATCGCACGGCTTCGTTTTGGGAGTCTCAATACTCAGACCTTCTTTGGTCATCTCCCATTTCAGCTCCCTGCCGTCCCCCAACATCGTGATCGATTTGATTTCAGATGGATACAACCCGGCCCAGGTTGCTCCTTTGGGAGCAAGGCTCTTAATAAGCACCTTTTCTCCGGGCCAGTCCAGAACAGTTGCATAAAGGTTGTGATCCTTAACCGTGAAGCGGATATCTTGTCCCGTGTAACGAAGATCGTTCTTCTCATTGAATCCGCCGCCGGTCTCCAGCCGGGTCGGACCCTCACCGGCAATCACCCAGCAGGTAGTGCCATAGATGGCATCCCCATTAATCTTTAACCACTTTCCCATGGCCAGCAGCCGCTCTTTCGCCTCATCAGGGATTGTTCCATCGGGTTTCGGACCAACATTGAGCAATAAGTAACCGTTCTTGCTGACACGGTCAACCAGGTTATCAACGAGATTGTCAACCGTTTTAAAACCCAGGTCCTTCACATACCCCCATCCTTCCCCATCATCAATCGATGTGTCGGTAATCCACTCATAATAGGTCAGGTCGGCTTCCTGGCCGAGCTCCAGGTCGAGCAGCCCGGCACCCGGCGGCAAATGATTGCCTTTGTATGTAACAACCACCTCTTTGTTATGCGCTGCGGCTGTGTTGTAGAAATAGGCAAGCACATCCTGCTTGTAAGAATCGGTGACCAATTCCAATCCGAAGTCGAACCATATAAAATCAGGGTCATATTTGTCGATGACTTCGATAATCTTACCCTTCCATTGGTCGAGAAATGCCTTGTCGGGCAAATCACCCTTCTCATGTATAGGACCGTAAAGGCCGGAGTATCGGGGGTCACCACAGTCGTAACGCTTGTCCCAGGTAGGGAAGTAGAACCAGTTCTCAGCATGGTGAAAAGCCGTGACAAATTTCATATCGCGTTTTTTGATCGCAGTTGCCAGTTCACCTAACACATCCCGTTTGGGGCCCATTTTTGCCGCGTTCCACTCCGAGTATTTAGTATCCCACATAGAGAATCCATCGTGATGCTCGGCCACCGGCCCGGCAAAGCGGGCACCTGCCTTCTGGAAAAGATCGGCCCACTCGTCGGCCTTGAACTTCTCGCCGGTAAACATGGGAATGAAATTTTTATAGCCGAAATTCTCGAGCGGACCATAGGTAGCCTCGTGGTATTTCCTTTGCGGACTATCAGGTTTTGTGTAAACCTGGTTGGCATACCAAGTGGCATTCGGGCCCTGAGCCGGAACAGAATATACTCCCCAATGGGTGTAAATGCCAAACTTACCATCCCTGAGCCACTGCGGCGTGCGGGCGTTTTTCAGGGAATTCCAGGTGGGCTGATAGGGCGATTTAGCCGTTTCTTGAGCTCGCACAACGATAGAGAATGGCAACATCATCAGAAGAACAATCGCAGTTCTTTTATGCAAATTCTTTCCTCTCGTAAAGGCGATAAGGCGCCAAATTGCTCTATTCCTTTGCTTCTTTGGGTCTTGGCAAGAAATATCATTCTCATTCATGTCAGTATGATAATTTAACAAGTTCAATCATTTCCTTATCCGTAGCTACTCTCGGATTTCCTTTGTAATCCGGTAATACCATGCATTGCTTGGCCAATACTTCAATTTCATTCTCAGGCATGTTGATATCCCGCAATTTTTTATTCAATCCGATCAATTGCAGGAATTTGATGATCTCCGCCGGACATTTTTGTGCAGCATCCTCATCCGAATATCCTTTCAATTGCGAATTTAAGCTTTTAGCCAACCCGGCAAACTGCGGGACAGCTGCTTTCCAGGTAAATTCAGCGAATGCCGGATAAACTATGGCTAATGCTTCTCCATGAGCTACATGGGGATACATTCCGCCAATAGCCATACCCATGCCATGAGGCAGAGTTACCCCTGCATTGGCGATACATAATCCGGCAAGAGTATCTGCCCATGCCATTTTCTCCCGGGCATCAATATCATTCAGATTCGAAAGAACTCGTGGAAGATTTTCGGCAACTATTGAAATCGCTTCCCAGGCCAGCAAGTCAACGTAAGCTCCAGTCCCAGGGTTAACGGTGCTTTCAAACGCATGGCACAACACATCAAAACCGGTGGTAGCGGTCACAAATTTCGGTACCGAAAGCATCAGTTCCGGATCTACAATGCACACCTGAGGATACAGGATGTTATTGTAAAGAGCTGATTTGTCGCGCACATCCGGATTGGTGACAACAGCTACCTGGGTAACCTGCGAACCGGTTCCGGATGTTGTCGAAACAGCAATCACGGGTAACAACCTGGAAGGATCAGGTTGCGGTGATTTATAAAACAGATAGTCCCAGCTGGTTCCGGGATGAGTGGCTTCAACAGAAATGGCTTTGGCGGCATCCATGCTGGAACCTCCTCCAAGCCCTATGATCACCTCTGCTCCGAGTTTTCTCGCCATCAATGCTCCGGCAGAAATAGCAGAAACGGTAGGGTTTGGCATGACTCCGTCGTAATGCGCCACATGAATTCCTTTAGAAACCAGCAGTTTCATCACCCTGGAATATTGCTCCACAAGAGCCTGACCCGAAGCCGGGGTGGTTACCAGTAATGCCCTTTTACCATATTGTAATACAACCTCTGCCAACTCGTTGACACGGCCACGGCCGAAAAGGATTTTCGTTGACTGGTGATAATTAAAATTCTTCATTTGATGTTTCTATTAAGTTCAAAAAATGAAAATTGATAATTTAGGTGTCGCCCCTTTTTTGGTGCACACTAATGCCGCAATTTCTGCGGCTTTCTGATGAACCTCAGTCAATGGATATCCCTTAAGTAAACCAGCTATAAAAACGGCAGTAAAGGCATCTCCGGCCCCAACGGTATCAGTCACCCGGATCCTGGGCGCCTCAATAAATGAATACTCATCAGCACTTACTATGATGCTTCCCTTACTGCCCATCGTATAGACTATATACCTCAAATTAAATTGTTTAAGCAATTGGGTAAGTTGACTTCGAATATCACCGCTTAATCCGGTATAACCTGCAACCACCGGAAGTTCATCCTCATTCAGTTTAAGCACATCCGAAAGGTTAATCGATTGAATTATAATTTCTTTTGTGTAATAATGCTGCCTGAGATTGATATCAAAAACTTTCAGGCAACCCGGCTTTGTAGCCGATATCAAGGAAACTACAGAGTGTTCGGATTCAAAGCTGCGCTGAGCGAGGCTGCCAAAGCAAACCGCATCTAATTCACCTGCCAGTTTCTCTATCTGTGCATTCCATTGAATATGATCCCAGGCTACCTGCTCATGAATGGTATAATCCGGATGTCCCTGGTCGTCCAGTTTAATCGTTACCGTGCTGGTTGGAAAACTATTTTTCTGAATGTACTGATCCGATAAACCCAGGTGATTCAATGTTTTGATAAGTTCAGTACCGAGTTCATCCTGGCCAATTGCACTGATCACATAGCTTTCGCAACCAGCCTGCATGGCATGAAAGGCAAAATTACAAGGTGCTCCTCCAAGCTGTTTGCCGGCAGGCAGCATATCCCATAGCAGTTCCCCTATTCCGGCTACAATTGGTTTCTTAATCATGGCAGAAGGTCTAAAGATCAATCATGACTTTCATGGTTTTGTCACCCTGATGTTCTATGAACTGATAGGCTTCCAGATATTTCCTGAACGGAAAGCTTTTGGTAAGAAGTGGAGCCGTAATAATTTTTCCTGAAGCAATCATGTCAACAGCAGCTTCA
>QYQM01000128.1 GCA_007280905.1 Porphyromonadaceae bacterium
GGACCCGATAAAATAAAATAAACCAGATGATTAATAAACATTTAACAAACCATTTTCTTAAAAGAAAATTTAATCTGATTTATGTGATTTTTCTTCTGAGCACAGGATTTCACATTAATTTATCAGCGCAGCAGCCCATAAAAATCCAGGTTTTTGAAGAGAGAACTTCGAGCATCCCGATAAGCAAATTCATTACCGGCAACTTTATCGAAAGTGGCATTGGCCGGCAGGTGGATGGTATGTGGTCGGAAATGCTTTACAACCGCTCTTTCCAGGAAAATATTACCCCTTTTAAGACGACGGTATGGGAAGCCCTGCAATTGGACAAGGAACATTATAACAAAAATGCCCCGTTTTGGCACAGCGGTTATGAAGAAAATGATTGGGAACTGGTAAATCCTGGTAACTCGGGCAAAAAAAGAACACACGGGGAAGAGTCTTTCATTGGCTTTAATTCGTTGATCATTAGCAATGAAACAGATGAATCGCTTAGTGGTATTAAGCAAAAAGGAATTTACGTTGAGCAGGGAAGGACCTACCGTTTTTCGCTTTTCGGGGGTTATTATACCGGTTGGGGACTTAAATCCTCACCATCACTTGATGGTTATCCTGCTATCTACCAAGAACTCCTGAAAACGAAAAAAGTAACTGTCTGCTTTGTCGGTGAGGATACAAAAGATACCATTTTCGCTAAAACATTGGACTTCGCTTCCACACAGCAGCAATTCGATATGGAATTTGCTCCCAAAGAGTATACGGGTAGAACGACGGTGGAAATTAGCTTTCAATGGAAAGGAGACCTGGTTCTTTCGTGGTGTTCATTGATACCTGCTGATAACATGAATGGCTGGCGAAAAGAAACGGTTGAGGCCTTAAGAGAAATTGGTCCCCCGATTATCCGGTTTCCAGGCGGGTGCTTTGCAAGTTTTCACCGTTGGCAGGACGCTGTTGGCCCAAGAAATCAAAGAACTCCGCAGGTAAGTTACTTTTGGGGAGATCTGGAGCCAAACGATGTCGGCATTGATGAATTTCTCTCTCTTTGCGGGATGATCGGCTGCCAGCCTCAGATCACCATAAATATGATGACCGGCAACCCCTTTGATGCAGCCGGGCTGGTAGCCTATTGCAACGGCCCTGATGAATCTCTTATGGGCAGGTTAAGAAAAGAAAATGGGGTTCAAAGAACCGGGAAAGTGACTTACTGGGAAATGGACAATGAAAACGGCCGGAAATGGTCGGCCTTGCAATATGCCCGGGAAGTAAACAGGTTTGCTAAAGCTATGCGGGAGGTTGATCTTGGTATAAAGATCATGATGGATGATTATTCGTTTCCTTACGAACTGGAATGGCTGCCGCAAATGCTGGAGATTGCAGGCAAGCAGGTCGATTTCGTCATCACCCGGGAAATATCCCTGGAACATATTCGGAAAATTCTTCACATTCTCGACGACTATAACCGGAAAAACAATACCAACATCCAACCGGTGAATACCGAATGGTTCGCCGACCTGGATGCTGCGGAACCTTTTACAGATCCCAATGTGCCGATGCACCACGACTGGACTGCCAGGAACATATATGAACAAGCCTTGAATTATAGACAAATCCATTGGTTTTACGCCTTGAATTCAGCTAAGACCATTTTGGATTTCATGTCGCTCGGAGGCTCATTTCATCTCGCTAATTTTAACAACTGTGCGAATACGTGGGGGGGTAATATCATCGAATGCAGTAAAGAAGGTGTCTGGAAGTCTCCTGCCGGTGAAGTCTTTAAGTTTTATAAAAACTTTACCGATAATTATCCCTTGAGGTCAGAAGTGAAGGGCGATAATGAGCTGGTAAAAGTACTTGCCTGCGAGGCCAATACGGGCATCGTGGTAAATATAGTGAATAGAGGCGACCGGGGTGTGGATCTGAAGCTGGCAATGCCTGCTAATTACAAATTAGATTGTATCGAGACACTATATGCTCCAAATAAATTAAGCAGGACGTACCTTGATCATTCTGAAATCAGATATGAAAAAAAAGAAATTAAAACTTCGCCATCAACAAACATCAAACCTTTGTCAGTAAATAGAATTGTCTTTTCGAAAACAAGTTTAAAATAGTATTCCCGAAGATCACTTTTGTTGATCAAAATGAAATAAAAATTACAAGAATGACAGTAGATAAAGTTTCGCATAAAGAAGAACATTTGAGAAGTTCGGTGTTCATCACCGATATCGTTATAGGTATGTCTGATGGATTGACTGTTCCGTTTGCTTTGGCAGCAGGTTTGAGTGGAGCTGTTCAAAGCAATGCCATTGTTATTACAGCAGGCATTGCAGAAATTGTTGCAGGAAGCATTGCTATGGGACTGGGCGGTTATTTAGCCGGTAAAACATCCCAGGAGCATTATCAGTCGGAACTGAAACGAGAATATGCCGAAGTGGACAACCTGCCTGAGAAAGAAAAGGAAGAGATCAAACTTGTTTTTGCACAATATGGATTAAGTGAATATAATCAAAATATTATTGCCGATGAGTTAGCCAAGGACAAAGATAAATGGGTTGATTTTATGATGAAATATGAGCTGGGGATGGAAAAGCCTGATGTCAACCGGGCCAGGAACAGTGCAGCTACTATCGGCCTGTCTTACATTATCGGTGGTTTAATTCCGTTATCAGCCTATTTCTTTACTCCGACTCCGCTTGAGGGATTGGAAATTTCTGCATTGCTAACAATAATTTGCCTGTTCCTTTTCGGATATTTTAAAAGCAAAGTAACCGGACAGCCACCTTTGAAAGGAGCTGTAAAAGTCACTTTAATCGGCATTACAGCTGCTGCAGCTGCCTTCCTGGTAGCAAAAACATTCAATAAATTATTTTAACCCAATGAAAATAATTTGTATTTCAATTTTATTTTTACTTTTAGGCTTAAAAGTAAATGCAACTCCTGTTGATTCAATGTTTTATGGAGCATTTGGGAAAGTCACTGTTTATCAGCCAGCTCATGTTCCCGATGCAGTTGTTCTATTTGTTTCGGGTGACGGAGGGTGGAATAAAGGTGTTGTAGATATGGCTAAAAATATTGCTGCACAAGGTGCGTTGGTAGCCGGAATAGATATCCTGCATTATCTCAAAAGTATCAAATCTCTAAAGTCCGACTGTTATTACCCCGCAGGTGATTTTGAGGATTTGAGTTTGATAATTCAAAAAAAATACAAACTCAACCAATACCTTAAACCAATATTGGTTGGCTATTCATCCGGTGCAACATTAGTTTATGGTATATTGGTACAAGCACCTTCCAATACTTTTAAAGGTGCAATTTCTCTGGGCTTTTGTCCTGACATTGAAATTGACAAACCTTTATGCAATGGGTCCGGTTTAACAACTCATGCGCTGAAAGAAGGTAAAGCATTTTACCTCGAAGCCGCTAAGCATCTGACCGCTCCTTTTATTGTGCTGGTAGGAATGATTGACCAGGTTTGCTCTTATGGTGACACAAAAAAATTCATGGAAGGTATACCTCTGGCCGAATTAATATCATTACCGAATGTGGGTCATGGCTTTTCAATTACAAAAAACTGGTTGCCCCAGTTTATTTCATCTTATAAGAAAGTTTTAAAGGAGCCCGGTTATGTTGAGGCAATAACTGCACAAAATAAATTGCTGCAATCAAAGCACCTGGCTCCTTTAAGCAGTAATTTACCTTTGACGTTAATTCCATCATCTGCGAAAGAAAACTTACCTCTTGTATTTTTTATTTCAGGCGATGGCGGCTGGGCAGGTTTTGAAAAAGCAGTGTGCGAGAAACTTGCGGAAAATGGTATGCCGGTTGTAGGGCTTGATGCACAAAAATATTTTTGGAAAGAAAAACAGCCAAAAGAAGCTTCTGATGATATTACCAAAGCAGTGGAATATTATATGCTGCAGTGGAACAAAAATTCATTTATACTGATTGGGTATTCGTTCGGGGCTTGTGTGGTTCCCTCTATTGCCAGTAATTTTTCTGATTCAATAAAAGAAACCTTAAAGGGTGTTTTTTGTTTTTCTCCGTCTGAGACCGGTGATTTTGAAATACACATTTCAGACATGATGAGCCTTAAAACCAATGAAATGTATAATGTTTTAAGTGAATTGAAAAAAATAAAAACCTTGAATCCTGTTTGCATTTTTGGTAATGAAGAAGCCATTGAATTGCGAAATCATTTTTCAGTGACAGGAATAAGGGTTGAAACACTGCCTGGCAGCCATCATTATGGTAATAATTATAAAATGGTGGCAGCAATAAATGAAAGACTATAAGACGGTAAAACTTTAAGAAAGACGGTTAGACTGCTTATCGGTCTTATAGTCTTGCCGTCTTCCGTCTTCTGTTAGGTACCCCGTTATCAACCGTGCCGGTGTAACATCAAAAGCCGGATTAATCACCCGCGTTCCCTCCGGTGCGATGCGATTTTTGTACCCATTGATAAACAACACCTCATCTTCCCCTCTCTCCTCAATCAGTACATCCTTCCCTGTTGCGGTATCCGGATCAAAGGATGAAGTTGGTGCCGCAACATAAAATGGTACCAGATTATCAAAGGCAGCCAGTGCTTTCAGATAGGTTCCGATTTTATTCACCACATCGCCGTTGGCTGTAATCCGATCGGCACCAACAATTACCAGATCTACCTTCCCCTGTTGCATCAGGTGACCGCCGGCATTATCCACGATCAGGGTATTGGGGACCCCATGCTGACTCAATTCATATACTGTTAGCCTTGCGCCCTGGTTCCTGGGCCTTGTTTCATCCACCCACACATGAACAGGGATACCGCTGTCATGCGCCAGGTATACCGGTGCCAGTGCCGTTCCGTAATCCACTGTGGCCAACCATCCGGCATTGCAGTGGGTCAGGATATTTATAGGTTCCCCTCCCTTTCGGTTAGCAATCTTCTGAATCACTGGCAACCCGTGCTCCCCGATCATATGGCAACAATCGATTTCCCGCTGACGAATCTCCAGCGCCTTATCCAGGAAAAGTGACCCCCACTTTCGTGGGGGCAAGCTCAAGTGACCAGTGACCAGTGACGAGTTATCCGTTATCGGTTGTCCGTTGTCCGTTATCAGTAGCATTTGCTCAACCGCATTGGCCAAATTTACCGCGGTGGGTCTGGTAGCTATCAATCTATCAGCCATTTCCCCCGGAGTAATGCCGGGAGAGTTCCCTACGTACATGGCAAACGCTGCCGCAACACCGATCAGCGGCGCACCCCTTACCTCCATGTCCACGATCGCCCGGATACCATCCTCAAAAGTCTTCATCTCCCGAATCACCAACTCCCAGGGCAATTTAGTCTGATCAATGTATAGAACACGATCGGTGGAAGCCTCGTACCATAAGGAGGTGTAGTGAGTGTTATTGATTTCCATGGCCTTACGGAAAACTCTCAATTGGTTTTAAAAATCTGCCAGTGCTTCCATTATGGTAAACTGGTCCGTAATATAAATGCCGTGCAGCCCAATGGATTCTGCGATCCTGACGTTCGATTCATAATCATCCACGTAAAGAGTTTCTGCCGGATCTAAGCGACTTGCCTTTAGTACTTTATGATAGATTCTCTCATCCGGCTTGCGCATTCCGAGGTTGTATGAATACCAGGCTTTATCCAGCAGATGATCCATCGACTCGATACCAAAATGTTTATCCAGCTCGGCATTAAAGTGTTTGGCATGAATCGGATTGGTATTGCTTAGCAGGTAGGTTTTGTACTTTTTGGCCAGCTGCTGAACGCGCATGATACGTTCGGGCGGAAAATCTATCAATAGAGCATTCCAGGCCTTATCAAATTGAATATCTGTGCATTTGAATCCGGTCATTTCCCGAAATTTCCTCCGCATCTCGATGGAACAGTAAACGCCGGTCTCAAAATCCATACATAACCGGTTGATGTCCGGATCATGAAAAGCCTGTTCTGCCCCATGGAAGCCGATGATCTCAAAAGCATCAAACGTCCGTTTAAAATCAATATTCATCAGTACCCCACCCAGGTCGAAGACGATATTTTTAATTTCGTTCATGCGACTTATTTTGTCAGCTTCTGGAAAACTTTCTCGAGGCTACTCTCTTTCTTCCGAAGTTCTGCTGTGGATTCATCGGCTACGATCTTGCCGAGGTTGATGATAATAACCCGGTCGCAGATGGCCTCCACTTCCTGCATGATATGTGTGGACAAAAGGATGGTCTTTTTCTTGCCCAGTCTGTCGATAAATTTCCGGATCTCGATGATCTGGTTCGGATCTAATCCCGATGTTGGCTCATCCAGGATCAAAACCGACGGATCATGGATCAGCGCCTGTGCCAATCCCACCCTCTGCCGGTAGCCCTTCGATAAAGCCCCGATCTTCTTATGCTGCTCCGGTCCCAGTCCCACCTGCTCAATCATATCATCCACAACTTTCTTAGCCGCCAAGCCCTTTGTGTGGTATAAATTTGCAACCATCGTCAGGTACTCCTTGATATACATCTCCACATACAAAGGATTATTCTCGGGCAGATAGCCGATCATCCTCCGGATCTCCAATCCATGCTCCAGGGTATTCAGATCGTTCACCCAAACTTCACCCTGCGACTGAGGAATATACCCGGTTATGATCTTCATCATCGTTGACTTCCCGGCCCCATTCGGACCGATAAACCCCACCACTTCGCTGGTGTTCACCGTAAAGGAAACATCATCCAAAGCTTTTTGCTCACCATAGAGCTTGGTGATACCACTAACTTTTATCGACATAATTAATAATTTCCAATAATTTTTCTACCGCCTGATCCTCTGCAACATTTTTGAGTACGGCATTTTTCCCTTTGTAAATGTGTACTTTACCCGGACCGGCGCCCACATATCCGTAATCAGCATCGGCCATTTCACCCGGACCGTTCACGATACAGCCCATTACCGCAATTTTCATTCCGGTGAGATGTGCAGTTGCCTCCTTCACTTTCTTAACCGCCTCCTGCAGTTTAAAGGTAGTACGGCCGCAACCCGGACAGCTGATATACTCTGTGCGGGTGATGCGTGCCCTTGACGCCTGCAAAATACCAAATGCCACCGGAATTTCGAATTCCGGATCCTCCGTGAGGGATACCCTGATAGTATCGCCGATCCCATCCACCAATAGTGATCCGATTCCGATGGCCGATTTCAGACGTCCATCCTCTCCTTCACCGGCCTCCGTAACACCCAGATGAAGCGGGTAATCCATACCCTCCTGATCCATCCTTTGAACGAGCAATCGGGTAGCTTCAACCATAACCTTTACATTCGATGATTTCAGCGATACCACGATATCGTGGAAGTTTTCCGACTGACAAATCCTCACCGCCTCAAGAGTAGCCTGAACCATTCCCTCGGGCGTATCACCATACTGATTTAAAATGCGTTCCGATAAACTGCCGTGATTGGTCCCGATGCGAAGGGCCGTTCCATGTTCCTTACACACCCCCAGTAGCGGACGCATGATGGCATGGAGTTGATCGAGGTAGGAGCGGTTGTCAGTTATCGGTTGTCGGTTATCGGTTGTACGTAGAAAATTGCCGGGATTGATACGGACTTTCGCTGCTACTTTTGCGGCAGCGATCGCCACTTTCGGTGAAAAATGCACGTCGGCTATCAACGGTATAATTCCATTCGAAGCACTTGTCATCCCGGCGAAGGCCGGGACCCCTTTGCTTAGCCTGTTTTTAATCTGCTGCAAGTATTCTACATCGGCCAGTGTTGGAGTTGTAATCCTTACGTACTCTGCACCCGCCTTCACTGAACGCAGGATCTGCGCCACCTGGCCGTCAATGTCGGCCGTAGGCAGGTTGGTCATGGTCTGCACTCTAACCGGATAAGTTCCGCCAAGCGGCACTCCTCCGATATTGACAACGCGGGTTAATCTTCTTTGAAAATCCATCGGAGCAAAGGTAAAAATAAAGAATCAAAGCATTGAATTCAGTAGTTTATTGCTTTGTATAAGCTTCGCAAAGTGTTTATTATACAACACTTTCGGCAGCTCTAGCAAATGTCCGGTATGATGGGCATCCGAGCCCACGAACTCGATCATCCCTGCATCAATCAACTGATTGGCAGTAACTTTAACAGGAAAGCCATACAATCCTGCAAGAGAATTCAGATTTAGCTGGAAAAACATTCCCCGATCCTTCAACCCTTTGTACAGTTTCATTTTACCCATTAACCAGACATATCGTTCAGGATGTGCAATAATCGGCTCATATTCCAATAGTTGCGTCTGATATAGAATTTCTTCGATTGAGAATGCCGGCTTCTGAAACGGTAGTTCGATCAGGAGGTACTTTTTCTTTCCAAACGGGATCACCTCACCTCCCTGAGCCTTTCCAAGAAACTCATAATCCATGTGGTATTCACCGGAGGCCTCCACTTCGAGCTGTATGCCTTCCTGCCGGATAATATCCTGCAAGTGGTATACCTGTCCGAGTATCTGCTCCTTTGTATTCGGATATAAGGCCGATATCACGTGCGGGGTTGTAATAATCTTCCTGAATCCGATCCTTTCCATCTCCCTTAGCATCTTTAACGATTCACCCAGCGAAGGTGATCCATCATCCATTCCTGGCAAAACATGACTGTGCAGATCGATTCCGATCTGTGAAAAATCGGAATACGATATCCTGTTTTTATTGAATATTCCCATGCGCGCTAAATTATCACTTATCTTTACAGAAAACGTACCGATATTGTCCATGAAAAACTTTGCACTCATAGGGACTGCAGGATATATTGCACCCCGGCATCTGAAAGCCATTAAAGAAACCGGGAACAATCTCCTTTGCGCTGTTGATCCGCACGACAGTGTAGGTATCCTCGATCAATACTTTCCAAACACCAATTTCTTTACAGAGTTCGAGCGCTTCGACCGCCACGTCGACAAGCTCAGAAGGAATCAGTCGTCAATCGACTTTGTATCCATCTGTTCCCCCAATTACCTCCACGATGCCCATATTCGCTGGGCTCTTCGCTCCGGAGCCGATGCCATCTGCGAAAAACCGATGGTGGTGAACCCCTGGAATGTTGATATCCTGGAACAATTCGAACGCGAAACCGGCCGCCGCATCTGGAATATTTTGCAATTACGCCTGCATGCTGCCTTTATCGGCCGTCAGTTTCCAGTCATTGGTCGCCAGTCAATCAAATTAATCTACATTACACCCCGCGGATCCTGGTATCACCACTCGTGGAAAGGCGATGAAGCCAAATCCGGAGGTATCGCCACCAATATCGGAATCCATTTTTTTGATTTGCTGATTTCCCTTTTCGGAGTCGTTGAAAAAAGTAATGTTCTTCTATATCAACCTGATAAAGCTCGCGGGGAGCTGATTTTAAAAAATGCCGATGTGGAATGGTTTCTCTCTATTGATGAAAGCGACCTTCCGGACAAATTGCAGGACAATGGACAGCGAACCTTTCGCCACCTCTCCATAAATAACGAGCCGATCGATTTCTCAGAAGGGTTTACCGACCTTCACACTCAAAGTTATCGGGAGATCTTTGCAGGCCATGGATTTGGAATCACCGATGCCCGGCCCGCGATTGAGCTGGCGCACTCTATCAGGCAAAGACTTTAAGACTTTAAGACTTTGAGAACTTCACTCTTCTCGTCTTACCGTCTTCTAGTCATCCTCTGCCGCCGTCGGCCGGTTTCCTTAACGATAAGTGTAGCTATTATGGCAGCCGCCAAAAGAGTGAGTCCAACAAACAAAATCGAGGAATTTCGGAAAATTAAGGCCCAGGAAATAGCCATTGCGTTAAGAATGAGAATATAAAACGCGCTTCTGCGGTGTGAAAAGCCAGCTGCCAGAAACAGGTGATGAATATGATTTCGATCGGCGATAAACGGACTTTTTCCGTTTATAAGCCTCAGGATGAGAACCCTGACCAAATCGAAGAGTGGGTAAATCAGAATTGCGATAACCACTGAAGGTGCTGCTTTCATATAAAAAGGATGGTTTACAGGCAGCTCCTTACCGCAAATAACAACAGCAAACAGGGCTGTTAGTAAACCTATCACCAGGGAACCGGTATCACCCATAAACAACTTATTCTTTTTCCCGAAAACATTGAAATAAAAGAAAGGCGCCAGCGATCCGGTAAGCGACCAGGCCAGTACGGCCATTCCATGTTCCCCAATACCATACATCCAGCTACCCATTAAAAAGGATGTCATGATTCCGGTTCCGCTGGCCAATCCATCAATCCCGTCGATGAGGTTGAAAGCATTAATGATCCCCACAAACACTACTAACGTGATAACAAAACTGGCCCACATCGGAATCTCATGAATTCCTCCCAGTCCGAACAAGGTAGTAAACCGAAGGTTACCCAGCACAATAAGGATGAGAGAAGAGAGGATTTCAGCAATCAGTTTCTTTTTCCAGGATATTCCAATGATGTCATCTTTTTGACCAATTAAAAACAGGATGAAGATGGCCGCTATGATATAACTGAGAGGATGACCAACATGATCCGGTGGCATTAACAGGGTTGATCCCAGAATGACCCCTGTGAAGATAGCCACACCACCGAGGGAAGGGATCGATCCGTTATGACTGGTCCGGTCATTTGGCGTATCCATCAGCCCTTTTGCTCTGCTGATTCTTACAATAACCGGAATGGTAATAAATGACAAAAACGCACCCAGTCCCATCGCAAAAATGCCGGACAGGAGTGAAGCATGAGGTATAAGTTTCCAGAAATCAAACATGGGTTTTCGGTATCGTAGTGCAAATATAGGTATTTCATAGCTCAGCCTTTATGTCAACAAAAAACCCGTTTAATAAATTAAGCGGGCCTGGTAAAATGCTTTCCCTGTTTATTCGGATAGGGTATAGTGCAAAGGAGGTTCTTCAGGTTGTTTTAGAACAAATTTTAACCAAATTCTTGGGACACTGCAGGCGAAAATGCCAGCTCCCAGTATCATTATTCCCAGAAGAAAAACGGGCAAATTTTTAAGAGCCAGGGCTATAAAAAATAATCCCAGATTTGCCATAACCAGGATATTTGAGGCCTGCCAATGCGAAAACCCCAAACGCAATAAATCATGATGACAATGAGTCCGGTCGGCAAAAAATGGGAAACGGCCCTTTATTACCCGGAGTGTCATAACCCGCAAAGTATCGGAAATCGGAATAATCATCAGGCTCATCACCACAGCCGGGAAAGCCTTCATAAACAGATATGAATCCGGTGCGACCGGGCAGCATAAAACTTTAACCGCCATGATGGCAAAAACAAACCCGATGAACATAGAACCCGTATCCCCCATAAACAGTTTATATTTTTTGCTGAAAACATTGTACCGATAGAAGGCAATTAAACTGCCCGCCAGGGCAAACGATAGTATGGCATAATGCTCTGCCCCGAGCATTACTAACCAAATCCCGAATACAACAGAAATAACTATTCCCAGTCCGCTGGCCAGGCCGTCGATTCCATCAACCAGATTAAAAGCGTTTATTAATCCAATGAAAACAATCAGTGAAATCACAATACTGATTGCAAAAGGTATCTCTTCAATGCCAAAAAGTCCGTGAAGGGTTGTGATCCTGACATTTGCAACCATGATGACAATCAACGAAGAGATAATTTGTCCGGCCAGTTTATTCCGGGGCTGGATACCGGCAATGTCGTCCTGCATTCCAAAAAAGAACAGGATAATCATGGCGGGCATCAGATATTGAAACTCTCCCGGTAAATCTCTTGGCATGAAAAGACCTGCTCCAATTATGATCGAGGCATAAATGACTACCCCTCCAAGCGTTGGGATGGCACCATTATGACTGGTGCGGCCATTGGGCCTTGCTACAAGCTGTTTGGCTATAGAAATCTGCACAACCGGTGGAATCATGATACACGAGACGACTAGTGCAGTAATTAGGCTCAGAATCATTTGAACGTTGATCGGAAAGGCTCCCATAGGTAAAATGTTAAAGCCAAACGAAGATATTAACACGATTTCAACTTTTTACCGGGATTGTGTATATGGTTGGGTTTTTAGGATAAACTGCTGTATTTTCAGGTTAGATTGCATAAAATATTCGATGGAATGACTTCGAAGCGTCTTAAAAACCGGCTTGCAAGTAGGTATCGTAAGCCTGCAAAGCTTTAGAAGTTTTTGAAAAAGTACACAAAGTACAAAACAGCGATAGCAACAATCATATTAACGACAGTCAGGGGCAGTCCGATGGGGAGAAAGTCTTTGAATCGGTAGCCGCCCGGACCGTATATCATGAGGTTGGTTTGGTATCCATGGGGAGTAATGAATACGCCCATACTGGCGGAGGCAGTGAGAAGGGCGAATGGCAGCGGGTTAAGGTTCAGGTTATGAGCTGTTAACAGGGCAACCGGGAATACGAGGGTGAGGGCGGCTTTGTTGTTCACGTATGCTGCGATGATGGCGGTGGTGAGGTACAATCCGGCAAGGACACCTGCCAGGCCAAACGGCCGCATCAGGTCGATCATGCTCCATGCAAACATCTCGGCCAAACCGGTTTTATACATCGCCGTCCCAAGCGCAAGGGTCATCACGATGATCAGTCCGAGGTTATAATCAAGGCTCTTAAACACCTCCTTCGGATTGGCTATTTTGGTAAGCAGCAAGATCATCAGATACACGGCCACCCCCATAATCAACTTAATCAAACCAATAACCGACAAAGCAATAACTAATACCAATCCGCCTAAAATCAATAAACTCTTTAGCGCCCCAGGCTTCTGAATCTGCCGTACCTGCTGCAGATGGTAAAAATCGCCCGACTCCTCGGTGCGGAAACGGATTCCGGGGTCGGCCAGCAGGAGGATCACATCGCCCGGACGAATTTTGATATCAGCTGTTTTTTCCATCAGCTTTTCTCCGTTGCGGTGAATGCCCAGCACTACGGCACCGTAACGCTGGCGGAACCGGATCTCGCGCACCGTTTTTGATGCCAGGGGACTGTTGTGGCTCACCACCACTTCTACCACTTCAAGGTGCTCTTTTTTCGCGAACATCCCGATCTCCTGTATCGCAATTCCATCGTAATGATCGATTAACTCGGTAATTGAATTGGTGTTACCGGTGAAGATCAGGATATCGCCAGGGGTGAGAAGGTAGGTAGGATCTGTGGAGGGGATGCGGGAAGAAGAAGATAAGACGTTAAGACCTGAAGACGATAAGACAGAACGAATTTCCATCAGACTTAAACCTTTGAGCTCCAACAGTCCGGATTCGGAGATGGTTTGTCCAATGAGGTGACTGCCGTGTTTGATGATGGCTTCAACCATATATTCGCGTTGGTGGGTGCTGAACCGCTCGATGGCAGGTTCGCGGCTGGGCAGCAGTTTATCGCTGACCAGCCAGAGGTAGATGATCCCGATGATCATCATTGGCACACCCACCCAGGCAAAATCGAAAAAACTGAGCGTTTCAAAGCCGGGGATAATTTTCTGGTCATGCACCAGACTATTAACAATCAGGTTATTTGAGGTCCCAATCAATGTTACGTTACCTCCCAGAATGATTCCGAAGCTCAGGGGAATCATCAGTTTTGAAGATGAAATCCGCATTTTCTGGGTCCAGGTCTGTACAAACGGGATCATGATAGCCACCAGTGGGGTATTGTTGATGAAAGCTGATACTCCGGCCATCGGGGTAATCACTTTAAAGATAAATCCCCGGGTGGTTTTAGCTCGGTTCATCATGGTTTCGAAAAATCCGCTTATAGCGCCGGTTTTCCTGATCACCTCGCCAATCAATAACAGCATAATAACCAGCAGCATCGGCTCATTTGAAAAACCTGCCAGGATTTCGGTCGAGGTTAAGATTCCCGTGAGTCCCAAAAATACTACCCCCAGGATAAACGTAAACGCTGCCCCGATGATCTCGAAATACAGGGAGATGAGCACGAAGGCGAGAACGAAGAGGACGATTAGCTGAGGGAAGGACATGATGGTTAGAGGTTGTCAGTTGTCAGTTGTCGGTTAGAGGTTAGGGTCAGTTAGAGGTTAGAGCCATAGGGCACAAATATATATATCTGGATATACCGAAATGTACCCAATGGGATCAGTAAAAATACGGACACCGTCTTACCGTCTTATAGTATTCTCTTCTTATAGTCTTACTTCAGAAACTGATTCCGGGAATTGATCAGTGTTGATTTTACTTTTTCGATCGTCAAATCTTTTTCGATAACCAGGTTTGGCCATTCGGCAAGATCCAGATCATTGAATAATTCGGCTCTGATTGGTAATTTCATTCAATTCAATTATCAATCTAAGATACCTATAATTCGACACACCTCCTATAGCAAGCAGTGACCCACTCAATCGTCTCCTCCACAGGCCGAAACCGATAGTCCAGAGCTTTCCGGATTTTATCTGCGGAGTAGAAACTGATGTGTTGGGCGGCTTCGGCAGTTTCGCGTGTAAGAAGCGGGTAGCGACCGGTTATTCGGGCCCTGAGGGTATCGGCCCTCCAGACTAATCCTGACAAAAACTTACCTGCATAAATAGGCGGATTTGGCTTCCCGAACTCATCCGTCGCCAAATTGAAGAAATCGCGATAGCGTAAATTCGCGCCGACCAGGCAGTATCGCTGCTGATTAAAAGACTGGAAGACAGTAGAGGAAGACTGTAAGACTTTAAGACCAGAAGACGATAAGAACGAAAGATCGGAAGACGGGGAGTCCTCATAACCGATAACCGATAACCGATAACTGATTTCGCTGATGATGCCGGTTACGTCGCGTACATCGACATAGCCGGTGCCACCGTAGGGATAGTATTTGAGACCTTGCCAGGCTTTTACGAATAGTTGGGAGCTGCCTTTTCCCCACTGGCCGGGACCGAGGATGATGCCGGGGTTGAGGATAACAACATTCAGGCCCATCTGGCGCAGGACCTGTTCGGATTCATACTTTGAGACCGAATAGCCCGTGTGTCGTCGGTTGGGATCGCGGGGGGTATCCTCATCAATCAGAAATTTCGGATCATCGCCCGGACCATCTCCAAGCGCCGAAGTAGATGATATATGGATCAGTAACGTCTTCCGTTCTTCCCTTCTTACAGTCTTATAGTCTTCTTCTTTAGCAAGCAAAACCTCGGCAAGATTCCTGGTACCCTCAATGTTATTGTCTATCAGCCGGCCGCGGTCACGCGGGTTGAATGAGACAATGGCGGCGCAGTTGATTACACCAGAAATGCCTGCCATGGCTTGAACCAGCGATTCTTTATCGAGCATATCGCCTGTCCGCCAGTCGATCCGCTCCATAAGCTGATCCGGATCATTTGTATAATATGAAAAAATTTCCCGCAGGGTCTCTGTTTTGGCCGACGGCCGTTTCAGCGCTGCCACACGCTCTTGCTTCTGAAGCAATGCATAAACAACGTGGCCGCCTAATAAGCCCGTGCTGCCGGTGACTAGTATCATAAGTATGAATTTATAGATTCGAAATTAGAGTTCTGAATTCTGAAGTGGAAGATTCAAGTATCATACGAGCCCATCTATGTGCTGCAGTCTTCTTCACGTTCTTATCTATCTTACCGTCTTATAGTCTTACAGTCTTATCGTCTTATTGTCTTCTCCACTCCAGCTTCTTCCCAAACCCGAGCCGATTATCTGTCATCTTGATATAGTCGATATGCAATATCCAGAGATCGAGTTTCAAGGCCAGTGCAAACGGAAATCGCTTAAGGTATGCTTTGCGGCCCTCTCCCGTGAGCGGAGCGAGCGCGTGAGAGGGGGTCGGGGGGTGAGGCGGATCGTGAGGAAGTGCCGTATTAAGCGACGGGGCCCCGGCCTTCGCCGGGGTGACAACTCTTTCGAGGGGAAGGGCTTGGCCTGTGAGCTGGATGCCCCGGATCTTACCGATCACCTTGGTTTCGAGCATGATACCTCCAGACACGTTCGGATTCTGCAGCATCTCGCGTCCGTGGCGTGTCTCAGGATCGGTAGTAAACACAAGAGCCTGATGATCTGGTATAAATGCATAAAAGCAATGTGCGGTCCAACTGCCATGTTCAGAAGTTGTGGAAAGGGTAAGGACATGATGATGTCGGAGGAAGCGGACTATTCGGGGATCCATTGTTCAGGAAAATTTCCTGCTAATTTAAAGAAGACTATAAGACTTTAAGACGTTATAGTCTTATAGTCTTATAGTCTTCTTAATCTTTCCCCCAAAGTCCCGGCGCCGGCGGAGTACTCACACCGGCAACCGGTCCTCAGGGATGAAAAAGAAAGAAACTCTTACAGTCTTATAGTCTTACAGTCTTACAGTCTTACAGTCTTACAGTCTTACAGTCTTACAGTCTTACAGCCTCCTCCTCACTGAGCACCGCGGTTAACTTAACTATTCCTTCAATCCTTGCAAAAAACTCCATCAGCTCGGTAACCATCTCCTCATTAGTGGTATGTTGCTCGATGGAATTTAGTTCCAGCCGCAGCAGCGGATCGTGTTCGATCAGTTCCCATCCCAAATCCGTATCGCGTTTCATCGTGTGAAATTTAGGCTTTTGATGATATAGATGCAATCCATCGGGGTAAATGGAAAAAAAAAGTGAAAAAATTTTCAACCTTTATATATTTACATGACAAAATCCGGCAATCAGCACCAATTCTTGATAATTCATGCCATGAAAAAAACTACTATCCTTCTGTTCTGCCTCCTGCCGCTTACTCTTTTTAGCCAGCATGCCGACCTCAGCTGGATCGATCAGGATGCTTACGCCCGGGCATCGCGGATGAAAGCATTGGCAGAACAGGCCGGAATTAACCCTATTTCCTCGTCTTCCGGGATCGACATAAAGTTCCATCGCATACTGCTCACGCTCGATCCCGCCGTACGATTTATCACCGGCTCGGTATCAACCTATTTTGTACCTGAAACAAACAATCTGCAATCCATCACATTTGATATGCATGATAGTCTGCATGTTACGGCAATACGATACCACGGTCAGCTATTAACAACCTATACACATCAGAATAACAAATTAACGATCCCAATTGTAGGTCCACCGATAACCGATAACCGACAACTGACAACTGATAACCGGCAACCGACAACCGTTCCCCCGGATTCAATCCTGATCGACTATCAAGGTATTCCGGTTGAGGACGGCATGGGGTCGTTTTCGTTATCAAAACATGATGGGGTGCCTATTTTGTATACGCTTTCGGAACCTTATGGGGCTAAGGACTGGTGGCCCTGCAGCCAGGACCTGAATGACAAGATCGATTCGGTTCAACTGGTAATAACGGTACCTCCCGGGAACCGTGCCGCTGCCAATGGGATGCTCATTTCCGAGCAGCATTTCGACGACCGGAGTATTTATCAATGGAAGCATAAGCATCCGATAGCCGCCTATCTGATCGGGGTTTCAGTAACGAACTACGCCGTTTATTCCGATTATGTACCGCTCGATACCGGTGATTCCATCCAGATACTGAATTACGTTTATCCCGAGACGCTGGCTGACACGCGGGCACAGACCCCTGAAATAATCAGGCCTTTTCAATTGTATAACCAGTGGTTTGGCCTTTATCCCTTTGCAGATGAGCGTTATGGACATGCACAGTGGAACTGGGGCGGCGGGATGGAGCATCAGACGATGAGTTTCATGGGCAGTTTCGGGTATGACCTGATGGCGCATGAGCTTGGCCATCAATGGTTTGGTGATTTCATTACCTGCGGGTCATGGAGGGATATCTGGCTGAATGAGGGCTTTGCTACGTATATGGTAGGACTTTGTTACGAGCATGATCAGGGGGGCATCTATTGGGAACCTTTTAAACGATTAACAATCAACAGGGTTATCAGCCAACCCAACGGATCGGTTTATTGTTACGATACCACCAATGTCGACCGGATATTCGATGCACGCCTGTCATACAGCAAAGGAGCAATGGTGCTCCACATGCTGCGCTGGGAGATGGGTGATGAAAATTTTTTCAAGTCGCTGAATAATTATTTACACGACCCGAAACTGGCTAACGGTTATGCCACCACGGAAGATCTGATCCGTCATGCAGAAGCCGTGGCCGATACCAGTTTCCGTGAATTTTTCAACGATTGGGTTTATGGAGAAGGGTATCCGAAATATGAAATGGTGTACCGGCTGAATCCGAATCATGAGGTGGAACTGGAGATTTCGCAGGAATCGAGTGATCCTTCGGTGGGATTTTTTGAAATGGATCTGCCGATCCGGCTCTATGGCAAAGCAGTGCCCGGGGAGCCGCGCTCTCCGAGGGACGGGGTCCCGGCCTTCGCCGGGATGACAAGTGCTTCGAGTGTAACTGTAGTGGTTCATCATACGCAGAACGGGCAAGTTTTCAGGTTCGATCCGGGGTTTGCGGTGTATTCGGTGAAGTTTGATCCGGACCGGTGGATCTGCACAGCGAATCCAGTAGTACTGAATGTATCTGAAATACCTTATGATCAGCAGGTTAAAATCTTTCCAAATCCGGTTACGGATCAATTAACGATTCAATTAACTATGCCTGAGGAGGGTTTGTATATCCGGATATATAATCACAAAGGACAAATGATCAGTGAATACAAGACTTCCTATGGCTCTTCCTGGATTCAAATCCCGATGCATTCGTTTGCGAGGGGGGTGTATTTGGTTGAGGTGGAGGGACGGCGGACTGTATCTGTAATGAAGGAATAGAGTACCCACCCACACCCATAAAAGCGCTGCTTCTGCGGAATGCCACACTAGGGGACAAGTGCTCCCAAAAGCATTCGTGGTTAGGGACGGGGTCCCCGCCTTCGCGGGGATGACAAGTGCACCGGGGAAGCTGGATTTTCATTACTTTTGCCAAAAATTACATGAAATGTTCTCGGGAATCATTGAAGAAACAGCTAGAGTGGTTGGCTTGGTGAAGGATCAGGATAACCTTCATATTACCATGACCTGCTCATTCGTGGATGAACTGAACATCGACCAGAGTGTGTCACATAACGGAGTGTGCCTGACCGTAGTAAAAAAGGAAAACAAAACTTACACGGTCACTGCCATACGCGAAACACTCGAGAAATCGAATCTCGGACTCCTGCAGGCAGGTGATGAGGTGAACCTTGAGCGGAGCATACGAATGGATGGCCGGTTCGATGGCCATATCGTTCAGGGTCATGTAGATCAGACAGCTATCTGTACAGAGGTAGATGAAACCCAGGGCAGCTGGTACTATACCTTTGAATTTGAACCGATTAAAGACCAACCCGGATATATGGTAGTCGAAAAAGGCTCTGTTTGCGTCAACGGTGTCAGCCTTACCGTAGTAAATGCCTGTAACAACAGCTTTCAGGTCGCTATTATTCCCTTTACCCACCAGGTCACCAACTTCCACTGCTTCAACCCCGGGTCGGTTGTTAATTTGGAGTTTGATATTTTGGGGAAGTATATCGCAAGGATCTTACAGACACAGGGATTAGTAAAAGGCGCAAGGCGCAAGGCTCAAATAAGTAAGAAGGCTCAAGGCTCAAGGCCCAAGTAAGGAAATAAGTTAAACAAAGGGTGAAGAAGAAAAAGGCTCAACTTTGATCCTTAATCCTTACTTGCGCCTTGAGCCTTGCGCCTTGAGCCTTGAGCCTTGCGCCTTGAGCCTTGAGCCTTGCGCCTTGAGCCTTGCGCCTTCTTACTTACTTGAGCCTTGAGCCTTGAGCC
>QYQM01000108.1 GCA_007280905.1 Porphyromonadaceae bacterium
GCATAAGGCTCAAGGCTCAAGGCATAAGGCTCAAGTGCGCCCAAACCCTACCGGTTGATTTTCTTGTTCAGGATCTGAAGGGCCACCGCCTGTAAATCTTCATCCGATTTTCTCAGCATGTCGTCAATCCCTTTATCCCCGAACGGTTCTATTTCAACCGGGGCATGAACAGCATCAATCCCGGACTCATTCCCTTGATTAAAAGCCCTGATCATCCGTTTACAAAATAAAATGACCGTTTCATTAGGCGAGTTCAGCCATTTTGAAAAATCCGGAATGGTTACCTCGCAGCGTTTTATCATTTCAAAAACATGTAACTGTTCCCAGGAAGTAAAATCCTGACCCAGCTTGTCGAGAAATGAGAAAGGATCATCAAAATCGAACCGGATCCAGGCCAATTCAGCCTCGATTCTCAAAACTATATTTGAAGAATTCAGGCATCGTTCGATCTCCTGGAGAACAAATCCATGATCCAGGCCTGTCTCCTTTAATTTTTTTGAAATTTCTTCAGACAAATTGGGATACAACTGAATGAGCTCTCCAATCAAAACCTGATTTTTACTATCAGAACTTGTCCTTCGAACAGCCTTTTGTCTTCTTGTGCGGATTAGCAGTGTTATCCCTAAAGCAAGGATTAAAGTTAAGGCAAATCCTGCGATGACATAAACTCTTAAAGGCAATTTTGAGAATATCGACTGTGATCGCTTCTGTGTCAGCTGTTTATCAATTTCAACAATTTGGTCTTTAGGGTAATTTTTATCCGGTACGATTAAGGTTGCTTCCACGTATATCTGTCGAGCCAGCAGAAGATCTTTAGCAATATTGAATGCTGAATCTGCTTCCCGGATTTTTTGATTATAAAGCTGCCTCAATTCTGATTCCTCAGCCCGGATCCTTAGTGAGTCAATCTGAGTAAGTTGGGAGGTATCGGTTGGACTAACGCTGCTTTCCGGCAGATTTCGGCTTTCGATAACAGAAGTGACAAACGCCTCAAATTTCAATCCAGCCAGATTTTTTGTTGCTTCAGATTCAGTTTTATAAGAACCAATAATATACTTATACCAGCCATCTTTATTGAAATACCTGACATTTTCGGCCAGGTTAAACTTTTGCTTGAAGAATTCAGGGTCGATGCAGACCTTTGAAGCCGCCACCTGAATGGCATAAATTTTCTCCGTCGCTCCCGGCATAGAAGTATCCTGTGACTGACCGAAGCCAAATGCAACGATGCCCGGGAAGATCAGCTGTAATACGATCAAGACAACATAAAACCTATGCAGCTTGTTCATTTTAGCTATTTTTATTGTTCCTTGATCCAGTTTACCAGACCTTTTTTCTCAAGGATTTCCATTAGTTTTTCAGGCAGCGGTTCAAAATGAAATTGCTCATCCCCGATTCTGATCAACCCGTTCCTAAACTCAATAGCTACTTCACTACCAGGCCTGTAAGCATCTACAGCCTCCTTATGAACGATCAATAAAAGGCCCTGATTAATCGATGACCGGTAAAAAATCCGGTTTACCGACTTTACAATAACCGCCTTAATCCCGGCGTAGGCAAGGCCCACAGACGGGTGTTCCCTTGAACTTCCGCATCCGAAATTTTCTCCGGCAATTACAATATCTCCGGATTTGACCCGGGATGCAAAGGAACCATCAAACCCGGCGAAAAGGTGTTCAACAATTTTCTCACCATCGGTGCTGAGGATATTATAGGTGAGATTGCCGGCAAACATCTGATCGGTATTCAGGTTGTCCTGGTCGGCATAATTCCAGACACCTTTAAAATACCGGTCTTCTCCGGCTGGGATTTCAGGGGTCTTTCCTTCTGGCCGGCCGGAAATGAAAAATTCTGAATGCCCCGTTCCTCTCGGGTCGGTTATATGACCATTGAGTGCGGTATGAGCAACAGTTGCAGGCGAAGCAAGGTAAATCTGCGAGTTGGGATTGCCCATTCTGCCTTTGAAATTGCGGTTGGCAGTAGAGATAACGGTAAATCCGTCGGCCGGTATTCCCTGCCCGGTTCCAAGGCAGGGGCCACAGGATGAGCTCAGAATGGTTGCACCAGCGTTCATAAATGTTGTGATCAATCCTTCTTCAATGGCCTGGAGATAAATTTCTTTTGATGCCGGAATCACCAATAGCTGGAAATCCTGCGCTACCTTTTTGCCTTTGAGAATGGATGCAGCAATCCTCAGATCTTCAATCCTTCCGTTGGTACAGGTACCGATTAAGCCTTCATGAACAATGGTACCGGAGGTTTCTGCCACGGTTTTTACGTTATCAACGAGATGAGGTGCTGCCACCAGGGGAACAATATCTCCCAGATTGATGTCCATTTCGAACAGGTATTTGGCATCCCGATCCGACCAAACCCCTAAATTAGTCGAATGAAGGAAACTTTCCAGAACTGAATCAACCTGGAAGACCGCGTTTTTGGCTCCCATCTCAGAAGCCAGGTTGGCTAATGTCATCCGGTCGGAAATACTCAAACAATCCAATCCTTCGCCATGAAATTCTATCGAGAGATAGTTGGCGCCGTCTGATCCTATTTTTCCGATCAGATAAAGAGAGATATCCTTTGCATATACACCAGGATTTAATTTCCCCTTCAGATTGATTTTGATGGATTCAGGTACTAAAAACCAGGTTTCTCCTTTTTTCCAAAGTCCGGCAGATTCGGTCCTGTCAATACCTGCAGCAAACGCATTGAAAGCCCCTGCTGTGCAGGTATGAGAATCACTCCCGACAATAATCATCCCTGGCCTTGCATAATTAGACATGATCTGATGACAAATCCCATCACCGGCATCATGGAACTTCTTGATTCCTTGAGATCTCACGATCTGGCGAATCGTTTGATACTGGGTCGCAAGCTTTGAATCCGTTGGAGGTGCATTATGATCCAAAACCACTAAACACTGGTCCGGATCAAGTATCTTTTCGGCACCCATCTTTTTGAAAGTGCTGAAAATACTGGATGTATTATCATGGGTAAGCACTATATCCGGCTTCCTGAATACAATGGCTCCGGCCGGAGCTCCGAGTACCTTTTCAACAAATGTCTTTCCCATCAGAATAGTCCTCCACGTTTAAAAATTTCTAATTGTACTTCGCTAAATGGTTCAGCCTGAATGGATTTATTGGTTTTCAGGCTTGTGATCATACCTGTCTCATAATTTACACGGATCATGTCTCCCTCAACGAGGTCAAGTCCTTGAAGTGAAGGATAGGTGATTATCGGAAAGGCCGCATTGATAGCATTTCGTTCATAAATGGCCCCAAAGCTTTCAGCCAAAACACACTGTATTCCCAGTGATAAAAAGCAATCGACGGCCTGTTGACGGGATGAGCCACTGCCGAAGTTCTTTTGTACAATTACGATATCCCCTTTCAGCGCTTTTTTTGCAAAATCCTGATATCCATTCAGGTTATCAAAGGTATATTGCCCCATCTCTTTAATATCCGTAATAGCCAGATAGCGATTATGGAAAATCATATCCGTATCGATATTATCCTCACGGATGTACCAAACACGTCCTTCAACTTCGACGGGCTTATCAGGTGCCAAAATTTTACGCAGCGTGGTTGTTACAGCTATCGGTTTTGCGACATCCCTGACTTTTTGGAATGTAGCTGCAATGGCTAAAGGCTCGTCGGGTATTCCTTCCGGAGTTGTGATAAACCCGGCAATGGCTGATGCGGCAACGATAGCCGGTGATGCCAGATAAACCTCACCCTTCCCCTGCTTTCCTGGAAAATTCCGGTTTCCGGTACTGATGGTTACTTCTCCCAGGCCATTCTGTCCAACCTGGCCAGCAGCACAACCTGCACAACCGGCATTCGACACTAAAGCTCCGGCACTTTTAAAAATATCGATAAAGCCTTCATTCAGGCACCGTTGCCAGATTTCATCTGTTGCAGGTACTATTTTCAAAACCACGCCTGGCGCAACTTTCCGGTCGTACAGGATATTGGCTACAGTTGCCATATCTTCATATCTGCCATTGGTGCAGCTTCCGATGAAGGCTGAATCAATCCTTGTAATTTCAATGGATTCTATCGGGATCGTATGGTGCGGAGCTCCGGGAAGGGAAACTCTTTTTACAAAATCTTCGATGTTAAGTTCGAAAGTTTTCTCATAATGCGCATCAGGATCAGCAACCACCGGACTGATAAGCCTCCCTGCCTTATCAGAGCAATAATTTATTACTTGCTGGTTGGGTGTAAAAAGAAGGGTAATAACTCCCATTTCGGTTCCCATACTGGCAATGGTAATGCGTTCGTCCAAAGTTAATTCGTCGATGGATTCACCATATATCTCAACGCTATATCCTAATAAATCGTTGGCACCAAACCGGTCTAAAAGGTTAAGAACGATATCCTTGGCCGATAAACCCTCCGGCCTTTTTCCATTGATGATGATTTTTACTGATTCAGGAACTTTGAACCAAAGTTTTCCATGTGCCCATGCAGCAGCAATATCCTGATCGCCCATACCTTGCCCAAAAGCACCCACGGCTCCCAGAATATTGGCATGAGAATCAGTGGTAACAGCCGTCGAACCGGAAAACGCTAACCCATCATGGATCAGGATGTGCGTTCCGATACCTTTATCGATATCATAAACCATGATCCCATTGTCCCGGGCAAATTGCCTGCAAATATGCTGATTAACAGCATATTTCTGATCAGATCCCGTAGGATTGCAATCAAAGGTGAAAAAAGTTTTAGCCGGATCATCAATTGATAATCCATTATCCTTCAAATTCTTGACAACATTGGCACCGCCAAAATCACGGGCTGCCCTGACATCCATGCCAACATCAATAATCTGCCCGGGTTTTACCGTTGTCTGTTTGGAATGGTTTGCGAGTATTTTTTCAATCAAAGTAACGCCCATAGGATTGTAATTTAAGTTTTCAAAATTGAAAAAACCGCTAACCTTTTGTTCAGGTCGATTTCAAATTGTGACCATTCCCAAACCCGCGCGGTCTTGATCAATTCCTGGTCAGTGGTAAGGTCAACCGAAACCGATAAAAAAGTATCCGGAGATAAAGTATTTATCAGATCAGTAAGCATTTGACGGTTACGATACGGAGCTTCAATAAAAACCTGTGTCTCCTGATTCAGTTTAGAACGGCTTTCGATTTCGCGAATTTTCCTGACTCGGTCCTGAGGTTTTGCCGGGAGGTATCCATGAAAAACAAATCGCTGTCCGTTGAGGCCAGCTGCCATGATCGACATTATTATCGAACTTGGTCCCACCATCGGTTTAACCCTGATCCCCGACGCATGAGCCTGCCGGATGAGATCTGCTCCGGGGTCGGCGATACCCGGACAACCCGATTCCGATAATAATCCGGCATCGCTCCCCTTTAGAATGGGAATGATAAGGGGTTCAAGGTCCTCGACCCGTGTATGCTCATTCAATAATCCAAATTCTATTTCTTCGAGTAGGATTTTCATTCCTGCCCTAACCAGGAAACGTCGGGCATTTTTCTCATTCTCCACAATGAAATACCGCATGAGCCTGACTTGCTCAATAACTGATGCCGGAAGTGACCGGAAAGGGTCATCGTCATCAAGTGTATTGGGAATTAACCAAAGGGTACCTTTCATATTGTAAAAATAAGAAAAAGGCCCATGTTTGTTATCTTTGGCGATTTGAATGAATAATGAATTCAACTCTGAAAATTACTTTACTGGGAACAGGAACTTCTTTGGGTGTTCCGATCATCGGATGTGACTGCCCGGTTTGTAATTCGAAGGATCCCAGAGATAACCGGTTACGTTCTTCAGCCCTTGTTGAATGGAAGAACCAGGTTTTCTTAATTGATGCAGGCCCTGACTTCAGGCAGCAGATGTTAAGGACTTCTGTCAGAAAAATTGATGCCATCCTGCTGACCCATGAACATAAGGACCACGTTTCGGGTCTGGATGACATCCGTGCATTAAATTTCCTGCTTCGAAAGCCAATTGATATTTATGCTGAAAAAAGAGTGCAGGATTCTATCCGTAAAAATTTTGCCTATGTTTTTTCTATGATTCAATACCCGGGAATTCCGCAGATGAACCTGCACCAGATCTCACCGGGGTCCTTTGAAATCAACGGATTGAAAATCATTACGATACGCGCCTTCCATTACAAACTTCCGATTCTGGGTTTCAGGTTCGGTGATTTCACCTATATATCCGATACCAATTACATACCCCCCGAACAAATGGCGAAAATTTCCGGAACACGGATTCTGGTTCTCAATGCACTCCGATGGGAAGCACATCTGTCGCACAACAGCATACCCGAAGCTATCAAATTAATCCAGGAGATCAAACCGGAAAGAACATACCTGACGCACTTATCTCATCAGGCCGGCAAATATGAAGATCTGATTAAAGAGTTGCCAGCCGGTGTTGAACCAGGGTATGACGGGCTGGTTATCTATCTTTAAAATATATCAATCAACTCCACATCAAATATTAACGGGGTATAACCAGGTATGCCTCCATAACCGTTGGGCCCATATCCAAGATCAGACGGAACAATCAGAAGGGCCTTCCCTCCCTCTTTCATATATCCGATACCTTCATCCCAGCCTTTTATTACCTGACCTAATCCGAGGTTAAAATCGAAAGTTCCTGAATCGAATTCCGTTCCATCCACATAGGTACCCTTGTATTTGACCCGAACCTTTGAACCATAGGCCGGGGTGGATCCTGTTCCGGCTTTTGTTTCAAAATAGTAGAGCCCGCTGGATTTGGGTTCAGCGGTGATGTTATGAGTCTGCTTATAATTTTCAATGGCGAGTCTTTCCTTTTCATAAGGATCACCAGATTCACAACCAGCAAAGAAAAGTGCTGTTGCTAATATCAATATCACGCGGTATTGCATTCTTTTCATTCTTCTCTTTCTTTCCATTCTTTTCATCCTATGCATTTTATTTAACTTCTAATAATTCAACTTCAAATACTAATGTGGAATAGGGCAGGATCAGGTTGGTGTAACCACTCTTTCCATAAGCCAGGTTAGATGGAATGATAAATCGTGCTTCCCCACCCTCCTGCATAAACTGAAATCCTTCATCCCATCCCTTGATCACCTGTCCACGGCCAAGGACAAATGAAAATGGCCTGCCTCTTTGGAGTGAGGAATCAAAAATCTTTCCATCTATTGTTGTTCCGGTATAATGAACAACCATGGTTTTTCCAACTTCTGCCTTTTTGCCCTTACCTTTTTTCTTTTCGATATAATAAAGGCCCGAAGCTGTTGGTTTTACAGTGGTGTTTGAGAGTTCAATATAGTTTTTAAGAAGATTCAGCTCTTGTTCAAAGTCGGTATGATAGGTGTTTTCCTTTTCATTTTCAAGGTCCTCCGAGCTTAATATGTTTTTTAACCGCACATAAATATATACCGGATCACCCTGGCGGAATTCAACAGGCAAATCCCGTTTTCTGTTTTTTTCGAAAAAACCGGCAGCATCCAGCTTAAAACAAACACTATCGCCTACCTGCAATAAAGACAAAGCCGTATAAAAATCACCCTTGAACATCGGTTTACCAAGTTGCATCCGGTAAAAGTTGGATTCATCCACCAGTTTATTATCCTCATTCAATATTTTCAGGGATAATACAAGGATGTCCCCGGTTCTAGGCGCAATGCCTTCCGGATTCATTTCTATAAAACGATAATACAAGCCCGATGAATGCTTTTTAAACTCTTTCTCCTTACTGCTGCAAGAATAGCCACCAGTAATAATGACAACGAGCAGAGCAACGACAGATAATCTCATAATCTTGGCATTTCGGGCAAAAGTAGGAAAATGGTCAATTATTTCTGTACCTGGCTACCGAATCAATACGAATTTCATAAACCAGAATGGCTCGTGGCGGGATACGGTTTCCATCACCGGCCAGACCAAATGCCCGGTGAGGCGGAATAATAACCAGAGCGCTGTCGCCTGGATGAAGATATTGCATGGCCTCATGTAAACCCGGCTCAGCTTCACTTTTCTCAACAACGAATTGTTTTAATCCCTGTTTTTCTGAAGCATAGCATTCGGTGCCATCGAGGAGACTCAGTTTGTATGTTAACCAGACCCAATCCCCCGGTTCGATTTTCTTTGACTTGTTCTTTTTCAGCAAATTATAAAGGTGATAAAAAACGCCGGTACCCGTTTCTGTAAGATCCCAACCTTTTATGGCAGCCTGATCCCGGATTGATTTGGCATTTTGCTTTATCATCAATTGATTGGACCGGTAAATAGATTCCTGATCAGGAAAAGAGGTGTTCACGGGTTTATCTTGTTGGCGATATTTCGGTTTGCAACCGCCGGCCGCGAAGGATGAAACGATGATCAACAGGACAACTAAAAATTTGAAACTACGCATGAGATTCTGATAGGTTTTCCGAATCATCTATTGGTCAGCATGGAGTAATTCCCGGTATTCTTCCAAAACGGATTCAAACCGGTCAATTGCCTCTTTCATAGTGCCGGAGAATTTTCCGCCTGCCGCATTTTTATGGCCGCCGCCATTGAAATACTTTTGGGCAAATTCATTAGCCGGAAAACTTCCGCGTGATCTTAGGGATAATTTGATGTGATCACTCTGTTCAGTAAACAACACCGAAAATACGATACCCGCTATAGCTAAAGGGTAGTTCACGAATCCTTCGGTATCTCCCTTCTTGTGGCGATAACTATTCAACTCACCTATAGTCAAAGCAATATATGCACTCCTAAATTCAGGTAATACTTTCATATTCTTATCAAGACTGTATCCCAGTAACCTCATCCGGTCGGCCGAAAACATATTATAAATCTCGAAATATATCCGGTCCTTGTCGGCTCCAAGCCTCATCAAAGCGGCAATAGTTTCATAGATTTCAGGGTATGAACAACTGGCTTGTAATCCTACCGTATCAGTCACGATACCGGCAAGCAAACAGGTTGCAGCTTCAATCCCGGCATATTCAACAAATTGCAGCTTTTCGATTAAGAGAAAAATCAGTTCCGATGTAGAACCTTTCGAGGAATCGACCAGCTGCAATTTAGTAAACGATTCACTTACAGGATGATGGTCGATTAAAAGAGAAGGTTTGGTGCATTGACGGTACAAAGGTTCAACCGAGCCCAGGCGCTCCGAAGCATTAAAATCGGAACAAATGATCAGGTCGCAATCCGTGAATAGCTGAGGAATTATGCGGCCCCCTGACTTCCGATCATGCACGCATATTTCATGGTGACCGGGTAGCCATTTAAGGAACAAAGGGGAATCGTCAGGCATAATAACATTCACCGTATGGCCAAGTTTCTGTAAAATCCACATGAGGCCAAGCGCAGATCCAACTGCATCACCATCAGGGTTTTTATGAGTCAGAATCAACACTTTGCATGGATTCAGGAAAATGGTCCTGATATCTTGCCATCCCAATTCCTGATTGAGATTCAGGTTCCCGTTAAAGAGTTCTTTTTGCATCAATCAAAGATAGCAATCGGTAGTAATTGGAAACAGGAAATTACTATTTTTATGGAAACAACAATTCAATTATGACTGGTAACATCACTTTTACAATTATCAAGCCGTGCGCCGTATCTCATGAGTATATCGGTGATATCCTAAAGATGATTTCGGCAGCAGGATTCTCGATTGCTGCAATGAAATATACCAAGCTGAGCCAAATTCAGGGAGCTTATTTTTATAATGTTCATAAAGAAAAACCCTTTTTTGAAGATTTAGTTGAATTCATGACTTCAGGTCCGATTGTGGTGGCTATCCTCGAGAAGGAGAATGCTGTTGAGGACTATCGGAAGTTGATCGGAAATACCGATCCGGCAAAGGCCGAACCCGGCACCATACGTAAATTGTTTGCTGAATCGATTCAGCGAAATGCTGTTCATGGTTCCGATAGTGATTCCAATGCCCGCAAGGAAGCCGACTTTTTCTTTTCAAAAAGTGAAAGGTTCGATCGCGGTGGTCATTTTCTGGAATTAGTACCAGTTGAGGATGTATAGATGCCGGATGCCGGTTATTTTATAATAATTTCATCTATAATGACTTGACCACTTCGGCGGTTCAATTCAATTCGGAGCCCTTCCCGGATCATCACCAATTCATTCCGGATCACTGACGACCGGATCATAACAAATAGTTTACGATCGCGGATATAGATGGATTCAGTGCTGCGGGCAATCGTTATTCCCACTACATCATCCCATTGCCTGATCAGTTCGCGTTCTTTCAGTTTCTGATCAATACCGGAGGCTTTAAGTAGTTCCTCGATAATATCTTTGATCGGCCTGGATTGAGTTCTCCTGATTACCATGATTATAAAAGGCCTATTTGTCCATCCGTAACCTGGAACAACCGGTATTCAGCCGTTAAACCGGACAGGATTGATTGAAGATGTTGCAGATTAGTGTCCGTGATAAAAATCTGGCCAAAATGGTCCTCCGAAACCAATTGGATGATCCGGGTCACCCTGTTGGAATCCAGTTTATCAAAAACATCGTCCAGTAAAATCAGTGGCCGTACGTTCGAAATTTTCTTGAGAAAATCATATTGTGCCATTTTTAATGCAACCAGGTAGGTTTTCTGTTGGCCCTGAGAACCTTGTTGTTTCATCGGATATCCGGAAAGTTCGAGTACCAGGTCATCTCTATGAATGCCGATGCTGGTGAATTGCAGTTGTTTATCTTTATCATGTGCGTCCTTCATCAATTCAGAAAGTGATCTGTCACCGGCCTGAGTCAGATATTTGAGTTCAACTTGTTCATGGCCACTGGATATGTAATCATAATAGTATTGAAAAATGGGCAGCAGCTGTGAAATAAATTCCTTCCTCCGCTGATAAATTCGCTCGCCAAGGAGAGAAAGCTGGTCGTCCCAGATAAAGAGGGAATCTTCATCGAAATACTTATGGCGCGAAAACTCCTTTAGCAGACGATTTCGTTGAGCCAAAGCTTTATTGTACCTGATAACATCATCCAAATATTGCCGGTCGTATTGGGAAATCACCCCATTCATATATCGTCTTCTCTCCTCGCTGCCTTCGAGAATCAGGCTCGTGTCGGCTGGTGAAACCATTACCAATGGGATAAGCCCTATATGATCTGCCAATTTCTGGTACTCCTTATCATTCCGCCTGATTCTTTTCTTCTGATCTTTCCTTAAAGAACACTGAATGCGTTCAACCTGACCATCGATCACGAACTCGCCCCGGATCATGAAGAAATCGCAGGAATGTTTGATATTATTAGCATCCAGACTATTGAAGTAAGATTTGCAAAAGGCCAGATAATAGATTGAATCAAACAAATTTGTTTTGCCAACACCATTATTACCTACGAAACAATTCAATTTTGGCGAGAGTTCAATATCAAGCTCACTGTAGGTTTTAAAATTCAGCAAATTTAATTTTCGCAGATACATACTTCTCCCGTTTGCTGTCAAAAATAACAATAGTCAAGGGAACCGACGCACGTTCATAGTTTTTTACCCGGACTATTTCAAATAAGGTTTAATTAATATAAATTTGCATGTTTTTTATAATATAGTTTATGGTTAGCAAATCGAAAGGTAAGCAAGAAGACAATCTGGAAGTAGTCGAGCACGCGTTGACAAATACTGAGCATTTTATTGAACAGAACCAGAGAACGATTACTATAGCCCTGATAGCAATTGTAGCAGTGGTTGGTATTTTTCTGGGTTATAAGCGGTTTATTGTTTCACCGAAGGAAAAAGAAGCACAGTCACAAATGTTTGCTGCTGAGCAATATTTTGAAAAAGATTCCTTTAACCTGGCTTTGAATGGTGATGGCAATTATTTAGGATTTCTCGACATCATTGATCAGTATAAGGTAACCAGATCGGCAAAACTGGCTCATTACTATTCCGGTATTTCCTATCTGAAGCTGGGTAAATTTCAGGATGCCATCGATCAGTTGAAGAAATTCACACTGAAGGATGAAATGGTAAGTCCGATTTCAAAAGGAGCCATTGGAGACGCATACAGCGAATTGGGCCGGACTGATGAAGCCGTTGATTATTATATGAAGGCAGCGCGGATGCGGCCGAATAATTTCGTGACGCCAATTTACCTGATGAAAGCAGGAGAGCTGCTTGAAGCCAACAAGGAATATACTAAAGCAATTCCTTTATATAAGGAAATACAGAAAGATTATCCGGAGTCCAACGAGGGTCGGAAAATCGAAAAATATATAGCCCGTGCCGAAGCCGGACTTGTAAAATAATAATTACGGCAACATCATTTAAGAATTTATCCGCTTACGATCCTGCCTCCATCCCGGACAGCTCTGATATGAGGTTCGGAATCATTGTTTCTGAATGGAATGAAATGATTACTGCACCTTTGGCACAAGGCGCGGTTGATACATTAATCAAACATAGAACCCGGCCTGAGAATATCTATTTACATTACGTACCCGGCAGTTTTGAGCTTCCTTTAGGCGGCCAGTTCCTTTTTGAATCCTTGAATCCGGATGCCGTTATCCTGATTGGATGCATCATTCAGGGAGAAACGAGGCATTTTGATTTTATTTGCCAGGCCGTTGCTCAGGGCTGTGTGGAACTTGGAATGAAATTCAACAAACCAAGTGTTTTCGGGGTGTTGACAACAGATAACCTCCAACAGGCAATCGACCGCTCAGGTGGAGTACATGGAAATAAAGGAATCGAAGCTGCACTGACAGCGATTAAAATGGTCGACCTGCGCAAGAGATTCGAAGACCAATTTTGAATTCCGAAGTTACAGATTCAAGTATCGTGAAGGTTTGTCAGTGAGTAACCCGATACCCGAAACTCTGAAACTCTGAAACTCTGAAACTCTGAAACTCTGAAACTCTGAAACCCTGAAACCCTGCCAACTGCCTACCTCTTCTGTACCCCTCTCTCTTTAGCCATCAGCTCCAGCCTTTCCTGGAATTTCGACTTTTTCACAATCTTTTTCTGATTCTCCTTCAATTTGTTAAGAATCTTTTCTTCATTAATAGATCTTTTGATAACGATTTGCTGAAGGTAAGATATAACGTTGGAGAAGAAGTAATAAACACTTAAACCGGCCGCATAAGAGTTGAACCATACCAGCATCATTACCGGCATCATATACATCATAACTTTCATCCCCGGAACAGGTTGTGCTGTTTGCGTCTGATCCATCTGCATTTTGGTGGTGACCAGCATGGATAAGGCCATCAGCAAAGTAAACAGACTGACATGGTCACCATAGCCAGGAATAACAAATGGCAGATTAAAAATAGAATCATAGGTTGATAAATCATGGGCCCAAAGAAACGATTGCTGGCGGAGTTCTATAGAGGAAGGGAAAAACCGGAACAATGCGATCCATATCGGCATCTGCAGCAAAGCAGGAAGACAACCACCAAGGGGATTCACTCCGGCTTTCTTGTACAAAGCCATAGTTGCCTGCTGCTTCTCCATAGCTTTATCCGCACCAAATTTCTTATTGATTTCATCAATTTGAGGTTTCAAAACCTTCATTCTGGCACCCGAGAGGAAAGATTTATAACTCAACGGGAAAACCAGCAATTTGAAGAAGATCGTTAAGATAATGATGATGATCCCGTAATTGCCAATGACACCTTCCAGCCAATGAAAGATATTGATTACGAACCATTTATTAATCCAGGAAATAAATTTCCATCCCAGATCAACCAGGTTGGTCAGTTCATGCCCCTCCGCTTTTAAAGTTTTATAGTGATTGGGAACAAAATAAAATGTAAGGCCTATATCTTCCTGCGTTTTACCTTCAAAGGGCAAGCTTATTTCAGCAGAAAAAGTTTTTATGTATTTTGCATCTTCAGCGGGGGTTGTTGAAGTGATCCGGACACTTGTCATATAAGTATCAGCCATCAAAACAGTTGAAAAAAACAGCTGTTTGAAACCGATCCATTCAACTTTCGTGGTAAGGTTTTCTGTTAAAGACTTTTTTTCGTTCGATAAACCCAGCTTTCCAACAACATCCTGATAATATTTATATTGGACAGTTGCATATTGGCTTTCCCCTTTCCTATACTTTTCCTGCTGGCGAACATCATAAGCCCAATCCAGGTCAATCATTGTGGTGTTTTTTCCAAACACTTGATCCATGCCTTGCATACGGATATTAAATCCCAGTTTATAAGAATCCGGTTCAAGGGTATAAACATAGTCGATATAATCCCCTTCTCCGGCAGGAAGCCTCATCACCAACGTTTTAGATCCAGATTCAGCGTTCTGTTCGGTCTCCTGTGTTTGCGGCTGGAAATACAGATTTTGGGTCGCAATCGATTTATTCTGAGAGAAAAATTGAAGATTGAAGTGAGTGGTCTCGCCGTCGAATAAAATTACCGGTTTACCATCAAAGGTCTTGTAATCCTTAAGTTCTGCGGAATAGGGCCTGCCTCCTTTGGAAGTAAATTTTATCCTGATTTTCTTGTTCTCCAGGTAAAAGAATTTTTCCTCTCCGTTTGATGCCTCCGCAAAGGCGCCCAGTTCATTTACCCTTTTCTGGCTGAGTTCCTCCGGAGTAGGAGCCACGGCAGTTTGTGATAGAGTATCATTCTGATTCTTTTTTTGCTCTGCTTCCAAACGTTTCTGCGCCTCCACTAAAGTGATAGAGTCACGTACTCTTTGATTTCTCTCCTGTACCTCTTTGGAAGGTTTTGTAAAAATGCTGTATCCTATAAGGAGCACTCCCATTAATAGTAGGCCAATAAGGGACTTTTTATCCATCGCTGATCGATTCAGTTGAAAAAATTATTTAGCCGGCTAAAGTAAGGAATTATTCCAAGGCAGCCTTCACAAAGTTCACAAAAAGTGGATGTGGATTCATCACGGTACTGCGGTATTCCGGATGGAACTGTACCCCGATAAACCATTTGTGATCAGGAAGCTCCATTATTTCCACCAGATTGGTGTCTGGATTGATACCTGAGGGTATCATACCGGCTGCTTTAAACTGTTCGGTATAGGCATTATTAAACTCATAGCGATGCCGGTGTCTCTCGCTCACGCATTCAGAATGATAGATTTTTGATGCCAGTGATCCCCTTTTGATGACACAGGTATATGCCCCTAATCGCATAGTTCCGCCCTTGTCAGTGATCTCTTTTTGATCTGCCATCAGGTCGATAACCGGATCGGGTGATTTGGTATCCATTTCGGTGGAATGGGCTCGTGTCAATCCTAAAACGTTCCTGGCAAATTCGATCACTGCGCATTGCATTCCAAGGCAGATTCCTAAAAACGGGATGTTGTTCTCACGGGCATATCTGACTGCAATGATCTTTCCTTCAATACCGCGGTGGCCAAAACCGGGAGCAACAAGAATGCCTTTAAGATCGCCCAGGATTTCTGTGATGTTCCCCTCTTCAAGAGTCTCGGAATGAATCCATTGGATATCAACCTTGCAAAAATTGACTGCTCCGGCGTGAATAAAAGCTTCTGAAATGGATTTATAGGCATCATGTAATTCAACATACTTCCCAATCAAACCGATTTTTATGGTTTGCTTCGGATTTTTGACTGATTTTACGAATTCCCTCCAGGGTTCCAGGTCGCTTTTGGTATTACCGGGAAGTTTCAATTTCTCGATAACAATTTCATCCAATCGTTCCTTCTGCATCAGTAAAGGAACCTCATAAATTGTGCTGACATCGCGGCTCTCGATTACTGCCCGCTCTTCCACGTTGCAGAACAAGGCGACTTTTTTACGGATTTCACGATTCAGTGGCCTTTCCGTTCGTAATACAAGAATATCTGGTTGCACACCCTCTTCCAGCAACATCTTCACGGAATGCTGAGTCGGCTTTGTTTTTAACTCGCCTGATGCGCTCAGGTAAGGAACCAGTGTAAGATGAATCACACAAACCCGATCACCCATTTCCCACTTCAATTGGCGGACTGATTCAATGTATGGCAACGATTCAATGTCACCAACTGTGCCGCCGATCTCGGTAATAACCAAATCAAACTTCCCCTTTGAACCCAGGATCTTAATTCTTCTCTTGATCTCATCGGTAATATGCGGTATGATCTGCACCGTTTTGCCCAGATAATCGCCTTTTCTCTCCTTATTGATTACGGACTGATATATACGTCCGGTTGTAACATTATTGGATTGGGATGTCGGGCAATTCAGAAATCGTTCATAATGCCCAAGATCAAGGTCCGTTTCCGCCCCATCGTCAGTAACATAGCATTCACCATGTTCATATGGATTAAGAGTTCCGGGGTCAATATTAATATAAGGGTCGAGTTTCTGAATAGTAACAGCAAAACCCCTGGCCTGTAAAAGCTTTGCCAATGAACTGGAGATAATACCTTTCCCTAATGACGAAGTAACACCACCGGTTACAAAAATGTATTTAGTCTGCTTGACGGCCATACAATTGTTAAAATGTCCAGTTAATGCCTAAAGATGGCATAAAAGGAAGCTGGTTAACTCTTTCGTAACGGATACGGTCAAAATAAAATATATTTTCCCGGTTGTAAACATTTGTTATGCTTAATGATATCTCGAGTTCACTATTCTCGCCGGTTGGAATCATTTTCTTCAGATTGATATCCAGACGGTGATAATAAGGCAGCCGACCCTGGTTAAGAGGGCCATAAACAATGCCCAATTCTCCGTTTACCCTTGTATAATCTGTGTTAATCCCATCATGAAATGGAATCTTTTCGTAGAAACCTTGAGTTTGAGTAAAAGGAAATCCTGAACCGAGATTCCATCTGGTGCTGAATTCCCAGGTCAGATCTTTTCCAAAAGTATATGATCCAACCAGATTCACATTATGCCTGCGATCGAAGTGAGGCGGATACTTAATGACCCCATCATAACGAGTCACCCATCCAAGGGAATAGGTTGCCCAAAAATAGATACGTTTGTAGTCATACTTGAGCAAAAAATCGATCCCGTAAGCTTTACCTGTTTCAATGATAAAATCTTTTCTCAGGTATTCCGGTTTATCCTGATTATCGCCGGTATCATCGTATAATTTGTTGCGGTTGATATTGGTCAGCTGGATATTGTCTTTAATATAAGTCTCCACATTAAGGTTGAGCCGGTTTGTCAGATCAAACTCAAAACCAAGAATGGCATGGTTTGATTTCTGCAATTTGGTATTAATCGGTTTACCATCAAATTCTTTCTGAAGATTTTCCGGTCCGGATAAGAATCCATAAAACAGGTTAACCACATCACGGTCGGAGTTAGCAGCAATCAGGTTTTGAGAATACATACCCGCAGCAAATTTCAACCTGAAGTTATCGCTCATATTGTATTTTAAGCCCAGCCTGGGTTCCGGTGAGGCTTCGCTCAGGGAAGCATAATAATGCAGCCGGAAACTGGGTTCGATGAGGAATTTTCCCAAGGTCATCTTGTATTTGCCATATCCGGCAAGCTCAGTAGTAAATTGTTGCTGGGTAATCTTACGCCCTACGGAGTTGAAATAATTGAAATTAGTATTATAACCGAGGGTTTCGATACCATATTCAAGCTGGTCTTTTCCGAAAATATAAACGAATTCAAGTCCGACGTTGAAGCCATCAATGGAGCTTTGACGAGGCTGTTGATCAGCCTCATTCATGGTTATCAGGTATTTGGAATAGGCAATATTCGCTTTGATCAATGCCGGGTAATCACCAGGAATGAGAACAACGTTTGAACCAAACCCGTAATTATTCCAACCGATATCAGTTATGTCCCGGTAAGTAACCTGGTCGTTGAAATTGAATCCGAATAGATTAACCTTGCTGCCATTCTTAGAATTTAATGAAATTTTTCCGTAGATGTCAGTGAAATTGAAAGGGAGCCCGGCGGTATCGATATACTTATAAAGATACTTTGAAGATTGCTCAAGAAATGAATGCTTTGCTGTTAAGATAAAGGAAGAGGAACCATCGGAGTCGGATTTTGCCTTCTTGATAGGTCCTTCAACCAGTGCCTTAGCCATAAAAGTGCTGGTTGAGAGCTTTCCTGATATCCGGTTTTTGTTTCCATCACGTGTAGTAATGTCCATAATAGAGGAAATACGGCCACCGTAATTAGCTCCGAATCCACCCGTCAAAACCTCAACCTGCTTGATGATATCTGTATCAAAAACAGAAAATAGTCCAATGGAATGAAAAGGGTTGTAGATGATCATACCGTCGAGCAGTACTTTATTTTGAATCGGAGCGCCTCCGCGTATGTACAACTGCCCACCCTGGTCACCAGTGAAGATTACCCCGGGTAGCACCTGCAAATACTGGGCAAGATCCGGTTCGCCGCCTATGTTTGGAATTTTATCCATCTGCTTGGGAGTAACCCTGATAACAGACGTTTGAACCTGAGTTTTCCTTTGCTGTTTTTCTCCGGAAATAACGACCTCATCGATGTTCTGGACGGATTCATCAAGGTATATCTTGTCATTGATTGTACGGCCTTCGATAATTTCAACCTCTTTGGAGAATTTCTGAAAACCCACTGCACTCGCAATCATGGTATATTTACCGGGTGGAACTTTACTGACTGTGAAATAACCGTTCACATCAGTCCCCGAACCCCACATAGTACCATCACCCAGGTAAACATTGCAGCCAATAACAGGTTCCCCGGTCTTTTTGTCATAAACAAAACCACGGATTACCCCCGTTTGTGAAAAGCCGCTGATACTAAGCAAGATACCGCAAATAGCAAAAGCCGACAGGATTTTCAAAGTTCTCATCTTAAATTTGATAAAGGTTTACGATTCGAAACGATCGAGCAAATCAATTTTTTCTTTAAGCAGTTGAATACGCTCACGCTCCTGGGCGATCTTATTTTCCACC
>QYQM01000051.1 GCA_007280905.1 Porphyromonadaceae bacterium
AGTTTCGGTTTCCTGGTTATTGAAATCTACCGAAGAAACTGACTCGGGGTTATTGAGTGTGGCGGATTTTCTGGACAAAGCTCAAAGCCGATGATGCGTGACGAGTGACAGGAAGGTCCGGCGCAAAGGCCGGCCCGTACGTTCCTGGATCTGGAATTTCAAAATTCAGGACTGGCCTTCGAATCTCTAAATTCCTATTCCTGCATCCTGGTCCATCATCCAAACCACCTGACCACCAGCAGGATCAACCAGCGATGCCGGCAATTCCTGCCAGCCTTCTTTCCTGAGCAGGATCTGGGCCACTTTTTTGGCTTTGCCGGAACCGGTTACGATGAAACAAACCTCTTTGGCATTGTTAATCAGGCAGCCTGTGGCCGTTATTCTTTTTTGTGCAGTTATAGGGTGTTCACTGATTTCAAATAAATTATCGGAATAAAATAAATCGATATTATACGGGAAAATGGATGCCGTATGTCCGTCTTCACCCAGACCGAGGATAATTAAATCAAATTGGGGAATATTATTTACGTGCTGAAGTGATTTGTTAACTATTTCGGAATATCTTTTGGCTTCTTCTTCGGGATCATTTTCTCCTTTAATTCTGTAAATATTTAATTCCGGAATATTCAGATGTTTTAATAAAGTTTCATAAGCCATCCGGTAATTACTTTCTTCATCTGAAGGGGGCACGCATCTTTCATCACCCCAGAAAACCAGTACCTTAGACCAATCTATTTCATTTTTATAATTAGTTGTAATTAATTTAAAAATTGCACGGGGAGTGGAACCTCCCGATAATGCAATCGAAAAAAACTGGTTGGCAGATTTATTTATTAAATGGTCCGAAATTCTTGAAATAAAATAGTCTGTTAGTTTATTTAAAGATGGAAATATCTTTATTATGGGTTGCATAAATTTATATTATTTGATTTTCAGGTCTGCTCATTTTAAACTTTACATTTGTACGAAGATACTGTAAAAGAAATGATGCAAAAAACCACGGAGACACAGAGAAACACAGAGTTATTCTCCGTGAACCTCCGTGTTCTCCGTGCCTCCGTGGTGAGATGTTAAGAATTTTTTTTTTAATGGAGGATTGTGATAATGCCCAAACTTAAGACGACAGTTAATGCCGGAATCCGATATGATAATGATAACGGCGCAATCAGGAGTTATTTCAATCCTGAATTTGTTGAGGTTCCGGTTGGTGGAGATTTCAGTAATTCTGCAGTTACCGATGAATTCCTCGCTTCCAATGCGGATCTGTTTAATTTTGAAGGCATCGACCTGATTCTGGCGGAGGAGAAAGAGGGCAGCTCCCAAACCACCTGTAAGTATGAGCAATACCATAAAAATATCCCGGTTTACGGTGCCTATATCAATGTTACACTCCGTAAAACCGACCGTCAGGTAATGTCGTCGGTCAATAAAATCGATTACGATATCCCCGTAGATATTGGGCAGGCATTGGTCAGGATTTCATCAGAAGATGCCCTGAAACTTATGCATGAAAAGTACGATCAGGTCTGTCATGGTATAACCCATTCCGAACCAAAGCTTTTTATTTACCATCAATACCTGGTATGGCGGATTGAGATGGATACTCTTGATCCGAAGGGATACTGGGAATTATTGATCAACGCGGTGGAGGGCAGCTTTATGGAAGTTTTTGACCGCCGGAGATATTATGCCAGCCGGCCGGCGAAAATCTTCTGGCCCGATCCGGTCACTTCCTCTCAGAATCCGGCACTTCACTGGGGTTCTCCTGAATCAGTGCTGGATGAGGAATTGGTGGATGCCACACTGGAAAACCTCGACGATCCGGCTGGTTCAACCTGGTACCTGAGCGGTAAATGGGTCAGGATTGCCGAAATAGAGGATCCGTCATTGGCATTACCGGCTACCGGATCCCACTTTAATTACACCTCCAAAGACCGTAAACTCCTGAGCGTTATGGCCTATTATTACATCGACCGGTTGGTGGAATGGCTGCGGTCATTGGAGATCCCTGCTTTTAATGATGGGATGACCGGTCCGATCGCTGTGGATGCCCAGGCATTGGACAAAGCTGATAATTCCCATTTTGTGGTGCCGGTATCAGGTTCTGCCTACCTTGGCTTTGGTGAGGGAGGAACCCCCGATGCCAGTGATCCCGGGGTAATTGCGCATGAATTCGGACATGCATTGCACTATTTTTTGCTTGGCCGGTTGCTTCCCCCCGCCAGTAGCGAGGAAGGCTTCAATGACTTTTTATCCTGCGTTTTCCGGGATCGGTTTAATGTACACCGGTTCGACCGGGCAAATCCTTTCCCATGGGATAATAATTCAACCGTGAACTGGGATCCAACCCGGCGCTGCGATATGGAATTTCGCTTTGATGATCCATCCTACGACAATTATGGATTTTACAAAAAGGGAACAGTTTATGCTGCTGCTTTATGGGATATTTATCTGGAAATCGGAGGAAAATCCGAAAATGCCGATGATCGCCTGAAGGCTGCGGGTAACATCACGGGTACCTGCCTCGACATGCTGATAGCTGTTGGAGATACCGGCCCGGTTATGGATCTGGCTAATGGACTGATCAGTAGCGATAACAGCCGGACAGGCGGCCGGTATGAAAAAGTGATCCGGGATGCCTTCCGTAAGCGCGGATTATGGAGCTGATTATACCTGGGTAAGAATTATTGTATTACGATTTTTTTCGTAACAAAAGAATTGTTTTCATAGGTTACACGAACTGAATAGGTTCCGGCGATAAGGTTTTTCAATGAAATCCGGTCGGAATTGCGAACTGCGTTTACTGGCTGTCCATTCATATTGAATAGTTCAATGCTCCTGATCTCGTATTTCCCACTTTTAATATAAAGTACATCCATAGCTGGATTTGGAAACAGGATGGTTTCATCCATATCGGGAGCATCATCTTTCCCGGTAATGTTATCGAACGATAATGTGATTTTGTTGTAGTAAAGGGTTGTTGTTCCTTCGAATCCTGAATCTGTTCCAATGCATACCCACACTGTGCCGGCATCATCCGTGGAAATGGTAAATAAATGAGCAGCATTGGTTCTTTTTATTAGTGTAAAAACAGAGGTAGTATCCGTAACACCAATATGTCCGAGCGTGTCCATATCAATCCCCGGAGAAACCTGATTTGACTTATCAATATTCATCAGATAAAAACCTCCTGATTCCACTTTTTGGGGTTCAACCAGGGAAGCCCCCGCTTTCAGGTAAACACTCTCGCCAGGTGCTCCGCCTATGCCAACCGCATGAGTGGGTACTGATGATGCTAATTCAATGTCTATTAATAGTTTATAGATTTTATTTGGCGATAAACCGGTTATTTTTCTTTTGATGAACATAAACAGATCATCACTATGGTTATTACCCTTGATCATTAAGGCATTCTTGCTGGTATTCAAAGGTGCTGGCAATGTTGTCCTTTTGAATTCCAGTTCGTAAAAAATGGAATCTGCTACCGGATAATCTGCAAAATCGCCTGACCAGCCGTCATAATCTGTTGAGAAATCAAATACAAAAGTCTGGCTTCCGGCCTTAATCGGGTAATCATTAACGATATTCGGAGGCAGATTGGCTGCACCACCTGAAATCCAGATGGGTGAGGAAATAGCCTCATCTCCATCTGCCTCCATTACCCTTATATAATAGTATTCTCTATCAAAACAATTCAAACTTGCATAGATAGCAGGATTAGATGAGTTGGGGATCCATGCATTGACCACAAACCCATTTCTGAGCAGCTCGATCCGGGTAAAAACTTCATGGTCGGCATCGGATGCCTGGATCAGGACTTGATAGGATCCTCCGGTAATAGTTGATCCCATTTCATTTCCACCTATTTTAAAAGATAGTGCCAGGTTCTTATCATAGGTGGAAAAAAAATTTCTGGCCTTCAATGCATTCATGATTTCTGTCCGGTTATTAGCAGTAGCCAGAACGGCCAATCTTGATTCAGTCCAGGTTCCCCAGGTGCCTATATGGTTGTCTTCGCTGCCTGCAGCTCCGATTTTCCAGCCACGGGCCAGAGCTTCATCAAACCAGCCTAAGTTCCCGTCGCCGGAGTAATATCCATCGGTATAATAAAATCTTTCGAACCTTTGGGTTTCATTCCACAATTCCATGCCCACAATTTTATCACACGGTCTGGTGGAAAAATGGTAGAACTCCAGACCGGTTTCATCAGTATGCCCCGGATGATTAAAAAAAGCCACGCACTCATTGTTGTTGAGCCAGTTACAGAGGCCTGTAAAATTATTGGTTGGAGCGGCAGTAGAGACGTAGTCAGCAGAATTGGTTACGGTTACATGGCCCTCATGATTATTTGTCCATTCAAATCCCCAAAAAGCCGTGAAAACGCCTGGTTCATTATATTTTTCCGCAGCAGCCTTCATGGCGGTCCATTCAGAGGAACTGATCATTGTAGAATGGTCAGATAAGCTGAAAAAATCCAGATCCCCGATTGTTTTCGCATAATTATAGGCATAGCCGGGTGTCTGTTTACCATCCGAAATATTGCAATGATTATGCAGATGGCCATAATACACATTGAATCCGCCAATTGATGGCTGGGCAGCAAGTTTTAAGTTAAAGAACATCAATGCTGCTAAAATAATGATAACTGAAACTCGTTTCAAGATCAGTTTAATTAAACTCCTAAGGTACGAAATGTAAAAACGCAAAGCAATGCATTAATGCACTTGTCACCCCGGCGAAGGCCGGGGCCCCGTCACTCTAAACGGAGTTATCTAGATGCGTCGTCCGATAAGGTCGAGAATGCCATTAATGAAAGTCAGCGGATGAACGGGATTCCCCGGAACATACAGATCGATGGGGTAGCGGTTGAGGAAGGTGCGGTTGAGCGCGTGACTTTCAGCGAAAAGTCCGCCGGAGATGGCATCGGTGCCGCAAAGGATGATGAGCTTGGGAGCGGGGGTTGCATCGTAGCAAATTTGCAGGGCTTCAGCCATGTTTTCAGAGATGGGGCCGGTAATCACCAAACCATCAGCGTGCCTTGGGGAAGCAACGAATTCAATACCGTAGCGTCCCATATCAAAGCAGACATTCCCGGCGGCATTGAGTTCCATTTCATTGCTGGCATCGCCGGCAGCAGAAACCTGGCGGAGTTTGAGGGAACGGCGGAAGAGAGTGCGGATTTCTTTGCGTACCAAATCGGGATCGAGAATGATCGGAATATCCTGATCGGCCCTGATAATCAGGTTACTGCGATTATTTGTGGCGATATGGTAGTCGTTGGTGAACCGGATCTTATCAGGAGCGGCAAATTCGCATTCCCGGCAAAAAACGCATTTTCCCAGATCAATGGAAAACGGATTCGGCTCAATAGCGCCGGATGGGCAAAGATTGGCCAGTTCCGCGGATTGTTCTGCAGAGAGCTGTCCGGTAATCACCGGCCTGCCGCGGAAAAGCGGCGTCAGTTTGGCAGTCCGCAGATTTGGGACGTATTGAATGCCATGCTGCCGGAGTATTTTGATGGATCTGAACATGAGCTGGTTTTATAAATCGTGACCGCAGTACGACAGGTTAAAACTCTTGTTGCATACCGGAAAATCGGATATCTCCTGGTTTCTCACCGCCAGTGCGAGTGCCATCCAGTTGTGGAAGGAGGGGTCTTTGATTTTATAATGGACAATTTCGCCATAGGGTCCGGTAATAGCCGCATGGGCAATTTCTCCGCGCCAGCCTTCGGTGACGGAGAGGGCGAAGGATGATGGCTGTAAATAGTTGTCAGTTATCGGTTGTCGGTTATCAGTTGCAGGTTGCAAGTGGCAGGTTGCAAGAAGGGCAGAGGCCCGGTCGGTGACCATTTCAATGGATTTGCAGGCTTCGAGATTGCGGAGCATGGCGCGGGCAAGGACATCGCCGGTTTCCTGGATTATTGGTTCATATTTCAATACGGAATAGTGACCGGTTGGATGAGTGGTACGGATATCCCGTGCAATGCCGGTCATGCGGGCAGCCATTCCTACAGCACCAATGCTGAGTGCCTGGTTGCGGGTGACGATCCCAATCCCGTCGAAACGGATGAGCAGTGATGGCGCCGTGAAAATATTGTCCGTGATCTCCCTGAACCGGAATCCGGTATCATTCAATGTGTTGAGCATAGATTCAATCACCGGGGAAGTTAAAGGGTAATGTGTGCCGCCCGGACGTATCAACCCTTTACCGAACCGGTTTCCGCACCAAAGCTGGGTGGTATTGATGATAGTGGTACGAAGGGCTTCGTTCACAACCTGCCCAAACTGATAGGCTACATCGGCGCAGAGGGCGGCCGTATCACCGATATGAACGGCAATCCTTTCCAGTTCGAGTGCTATGGCACGCTCAACCTGCAGCGAGTCACTGATGGTGATCCCGGCAAGCGATTCAATGAGCTGTGCATTAGTAACAGCGTGTCCCACAGCCGTATCGCCTGCAATGTTCTCTGCCAGGACACTGCGGGTGAGTCCGGATTTGGCTTCCAGCATAAGCTTTTCGATTCCGCGATGCTGGTAACCGAGCTGAATCTCCAGGTGTATTACCTTTTCACCGTTGCAGATAAACCGGAAATGTCCCGGTTCAATCACCCCGGCATGAATCGGACCTACTCCCACCTCATGAAGCTCTTCGCTATCGATCCGGTAAAATGGGTAATCATTCATTCCCAGATCTTTCCGATGCCGGTCATTGGCAAACCTTACCGGCTTCAACCACGGATGGTTATCAAAACCGATCCCGAAATTCTCATGAATCTCCCGCTCAAACAGATGCAAGGCCGGGATTTGCGGGGTGAGGGAATCCAGCGTGGTTATGCGGCTGTTCTGTTCATGCGAGAAAACCAGAAACTTGCCGCTGGTGTCATCCGCAAGAACCGCAATGAATTTCAAACCGCCGTTATATGGAAAGGCATAGTAGAGAACGCAATGAACCGTTTCCAAACTCATCATGCCTGCCATCTGGCTGGAAAAATCGGAATATTTCAAAACCGGAATGGCCTTGAGCCCGACGGGACCGCCATTAGGCAATAATTCGATATATGAAGGCTCTTGCATCGGCATTAGTAATTCGGTAATCCTGCAATAATCTGATTAATAATATCTTTAAGAAACGGGGGCTGATAAAAGCAGGCTCCCACCACAACCATCAGGAAAATGAACTGACTGATGGTTTCCCATCTGCCAACCGTTCCTTGCGTATGGATCCCGGCATTTTCGCGGGGATGTGAAAACAGGAGATGAAGGACACGGGTACTCAGGGCGTAGATCACACAGCATAATAAGATCAGGACAAGGATCAATACAAACCAGCTTTTACCGGCAACCAGTGCTTTTAAAATCAGGTATTCGCTGACAAACAGGCCGGATGGCGGGATCGCCAGGATGGCAAGCATCCCGATGAGCAGTGCGATTGCGCCGGTTGGGAAGAGTTTCAGGTACAGACCGCTGTCGTCGAGCTTATAGGTTCCCAGCACCCGGCCCATCTGGCCGACCTGGAAAAACAGGCTCGATTTGGTGAGCGCGTGAAGAACCAGTAACAGGAAGGCTGCGTAATATCCAATGCCGCCGATTCCGATGGCAATGGCTACCAAACCCATGTTTTCCAGGGTTGAATAAGCCAGCATCCGCTTGGTGTGCTTGGCTTTAAGCATGTATCCGGCTGCAACCAGGACCGACAGCACGCCGGCAAGGATAAGCACTTTGTTCATCCATACAAATATGGGAGAATCGGATAAAGCCTTGTAAACCCGGAAAATCGAAAGAAAACCGAGATTAACCAGTCCGGTTGATATCAGCGCCCCAACCGGCGGAAGTGCCACCGAGTTGGCATCGATCCCCACCGTATGCATCGGGAAGAGTTCCATCTTGGTGCTATATCCCGTCAATACAAAGAGGAAGGCGATTTTGAGATAGATCGGGTCGAGCCTATGAGCTACGGAAGTGAGGCCTGCAAAAGATAAATCGTGCAATCCGGTACCCTTCATCGAGAGGCTCAGAAACAGGATCCCCATGTAGGCCAGGGCGATACCCACGGAACAAATGAATATGTACTTCCAGGTAGCCTCGAGGGCATGCAGGGTGCGCTCGCTGTAGATCAGCACAGATGCAGTCAGGGTAGTAGCTTCCACAAGAATCCATACCAGTGTGATATCATTGGCCATATAAGCCCCGGTCATAGCCGCGATCAGTCCGGTCAATGCTGCATAGTAATAGCTGAACCGCTTGTTTAGCTGGCTGACGAAATAAGGGAATCCCTGGATCACTGCAGCTGTGGAGATCAGGGTTAGCAGGCCAAGGAACAGCACTCCGGCAGGATCATAGGTGAAATAAGAAAGCTCCGTTTGACCGGCATGCAGAAGAACATAGCCATTGAAAAACCACTGGATGAGCACGAAAAGCAGCATCAGCCACCGGGTTAAAAGTAACCGCCTCACGATTAACATCGTCATGGCAATCAAAAAGGCTGATATGAAGTATACTGCAATCATGCCTAATGTTTTAAGCTGGTCAGATTATCGGACTCCAGATCGCTGAACTGCGTACCGATACGGTTCATCAAAACGCCGATAATCAGTACGCTGACGAAAATATCGAGTAATATGCCGATGTTGATCAGCATGGGCATTTCACTGCCGACTGCCAGAGAGAAGAAAAAGACGGCATTTTCTACGACGAGAAAACCTACCATGTGCGAGAAAATTCTCCTGTGGGTAATGATTAAAAGAACCCCTGTAAAGAGGGTGAACAAGGCAATCGTGAGGAACACTGCATCCAGACTGGGGTTTTTAAGCATGTTGGAGAGGATGATGCTCATAAAAAGGCCAGCCATGGTGAATAAAAGGGAGTAGAATGCAGGGAAAGCTTTCGGATGGACTCTATAAACTTTGGTTTGATTGATTATACGGAAGAGGAAATGCGGTACAACGATTGCTTTGAATATCAGGGTTTCGGCTAATACAAAGATCAGACTGGCCAGGTTCACCGTTTTAAGTTCGATCAGAGCAATGGCAAATAGCAGAAAGCCCTGTACTGCAATGAGTTTCGCGTACGACCGGAATCTCTCGGCAATACTAAGATAAACCAGCGTTCCGGCAAAAAGGACAAACAGCAGATAAAACATATCAATCAGATAATCAGTTTATTAGTAACAATCAGGACCACCAGGAAGGCCAGCATGGCAACGGCTGTCAGGGTGAGGATAAATTGTGCATTTTTTTGCATTTTATTCCGGGCACGGAACGATTCCCCGATGCCGACAATAACGGCGAACGCTACCTGTACGCTGAAAAACAGCAGAATCTGAAATCCGGGATGCCATTCAGCCGGGACCAGGGAACTGCAGATAAGCGAACCGTACACGGCAAATTTGATCGCAGTGGTTATGTGGACCAAGGCTTTATCGAAACCGCTGTAATCCAGTATCATCACCTCATGAACCATGGTTAATTCGAGATGCGTTTTGGGATCATCAATCGGCATGCGGGAGTTTTCGATCATCGCGATCTGCACCAGAAGGTAAAACCCGATGAGCCCGAATACCGTAATGATCGGGTTTCCCGAAACATGGAAAGCCATGAACATATCGGAAAATGAAGTGTAGCCCGTGAGCATGGCGAAAGTGCCCAAAAGTATCAGAAAAGCGGGCTCTACAAGCATCGAATAAAGGGCTTCACGGTTGGCGCCCATCCCTTCGAAACTGCTGCCGGTATCAAGCGCCCCGATAATCATGAAGAATTTTCCCAGGGCGAGCATATAGGAGAAAAAAACGAAATCGGCCTGGAAAGGTATAAGTGCGGGCATGTTGGCAAAGGGAACCACGGTGAGGGCAGATAACATCGTGGCCAGTCCGATAACCGGGGCAAGCTTGAATACCCAGCCGGTAGTGGTGCTATATACACTGCCTTTGCCGAATAATACCCGGATATCCAGCATCGGCTGGAGAATGCCGGGCCCTTTCCGGCCGCTGACGATGCTCTTGGTTCGGATAATTATACCGGGAAAGAAAACCGCGGCGAGGAGGATCAGTGGAATGCCGGCCATCGGTTAAAGGATTTTAAAAATTGTGAGTACCAGAATGAGCAGCATAAACAGGAAAGCATATAAAATATAGTGCCGGATCTGGCCTGTTTGCATAAAGGCTATTTTCTTGAAAACACTTAACATGGCGTCGATCGGTTTCTCTATCAGTTTAGATTTAAACAGATCACGAGGATGCGTGGCAAAAGTTCTTTTGCCCGGAAAGAGAACATTTTCACCGATGTGTACGGTATTTTTTTTGGTTCCCAGAATCGGGTTAGCCAGGGCGCTGAAATTATCTGCCCAGGAAGTAGCTGTATATTGCTGCTTTTCATCACCCCCGGTATATCCGCATCCCCATGTGGGTCCGGTGGTTACGATTCTTTTCTTCAAATGATAATTCCGCCAGACGGCGATGATCACCACCAGTCCGATAAACACTCCCCCGGCCAGGCTGATGCGGCTGAGCGTCCGGAGCAGGTCGCCGGTAAAAACTTCGGGAAGGGCAGCCCCGGAAAGCTCCGACGTAATTTTCATGACTGGTTTTACAAACCACGCTGATCCCAGTCCGATTGCCATGATTGCCGCGGAAGCCAGTATGGAAGGGACAAGCATCCCGTTGCTTACTTCATGGGCTTCATCAACCCGGTTGCTCCGGGCCTGGCCCAGAAAAACGATTCCGAAAGCCTTTGTAAAACAAAAAATGGCCAGTCCTCCAATCAGTGTTAGTCCAATGAGACTGATTAACAATAGGATACTGAAATATAAGCTGGATTCGGGGAAGCTTTTAAACAGGCCGAGATAAATCAGAAATTCTGAAATAAATCCATTAAAGGGAGGTAATCCGCAGATCGCCAGTGATCCGATCAGAAAAAAGGCAGCGGTATAGGGCATCTTTTTCGCTAACCCGCCGAGTTGATCGATATTTCGTGTATGGGTAGCCTGGTAAACCGATCCGGCATTGAAGAAAAGGAGTGATTTAAACAGGCTGTGATTGAGGACATGCAGCAGACCTCCGCTGAATCCGAGCAGGGTGAGGGTATTGTTCCCGGTGGCCATACCTAGCACTCCAAGGCCGATTCCGATGCCGATAATACCGATGTTTTCTATGCTATGATAAGCTAAAAGCCGCTTCAGATCGTGCTGCACAATGGCCATCATTACACCCATGATCCCGGAGAAGAGCGAGAAACCCAGGATGATGAGACCGATCACAAATAAATCCGACTGAATAGAGAAGAGGACCCGTAAAATCCCGTAAATACCCATCTTGATCATCACTCCCGACATTAATCCGGATACCGGTGAAGGAGCTGCAGGATGGGCTTCAGGAAGCCAGGTGTGAAGGGGTATGAATCCCGCCTTGATACCAAAACCCACAAAGAAAAGGCTGAATACCAATATATTGGAGTGCGATCCGAAATAAGATTTCAGTCCGTCGAATCCGGTTTGACCGGTTGCCTCACCGGCTATCAGGAAAGCAACCAGCAGAAAAAGCAATCCCAAATGCATCTGGATCAGGTAGTTGATACCGGTCTTTAATACTTTCCGGTCATCTGCCTCAAAGATGACCAGCAGGAACGATGAAACAGCCATAAGCTCCCAGACCACCAGGAAAGCAAATCCATCTCTTAGGATCACCACCAGTATCATCGAAAAATAAAGCCAGATATAGGCCCACAGGTGCACCGACCAGCGAAGGGAAGTCTGTTTATCGAAATAGGCTTTCAGATAACCACCGGCAAACAGGAAGGCCGTCAGGGCAGTGAAATTGATTATCAGGATAAAGAAAATTGACAATGAATCCGGAGCAGAAAACGTGAGGAAGTGAGGATGTGAGGGAGTGAGGACTTGAGGGAAAAGAGACGAAATCGAGGTAAGAGCGATAGAAGCGATAAGAATGAAAAGGGTGTAGGTATATCGAAAGGATTTCCGGAGGGCAAAGATTCCGAAACTCAGGACCATAAAGAAGATGAAAAGAAGGGGCATTATGGTTTTTATTCTGGTGCGAAGATACACAAAGGGCATAATGGCGCAAGCGGATGGAGCTCTGGAATGGTTGACCAGGCACTCGGCTACCTCCTTCAGATCATGGCCATAATGCGCCAGGACTCCCGCTGCAGTCCGTTTGCCATACAACTAACCTTTCCGGTGGATATACCACCTTTCATGGCAGGGGAACTGTCGGATTCGACGGGATGGACAATGGTGGTGAAGAAGAGCGGAATTGGAAATTCATAGAAAAAAATCGCAATACTTTAACTATCAAGCAGATAGAGACATTACTACTTATTACAATCAATTTGGTGTCACTTACGTCCGCGTCATTGTTTTTTCTTTTTAGACAACATAACTTTAACAAATGGGCACCTCTAAAAACCTATTGTTAACATAACCATCATATTATTAATAACTTAACTATGTTTTTGTGGCTAAATATTTTATTTTTACCGGATAAATGAGTAAGCCATGAAAAACATTAACCCCCTTGGACTTTTTGACGATCATTTCTTATTTGAAACTCTCAGTAAACTTGGGGATCCTTTGCAAAAACTGAGCAGGTATATTGACCGGACTATTTTCTAAGATCCTTTAGATCAGGCTTTTAAAGATGACAAAAAGGATTGATTAAAAGGAGGAAGACCTCCATTCAATAAGTTGTTGTTGTTCAAAGCCCTGGTCATACAAAGCTTGTATAATCTTTCAGACGATCAACTGGAATATAAGATTGTTGACCGGGCAAGTTTCAAACGTTTTCTCGGATTGAAGAAAAGCGATAAAGTTCCGGATAGCCGTACTTTTTGGTTTTTCCGTGAGCAGCTTATTGAAAAAGATGTTATCCTGGGTTTATTCAAGTGTTTCAATGAAACCCTCGACGCGGCAGGCGTTTTTGCGAACGAAGGCAAAATGGTTGATGCCAGTTTTGTGAAAGCCCTGCGCCAACGCAATACCAGGGAAGAGAACAAGCACATTAAAAAAACCGGCACTGCTCCGCAGGAACGGAAAGTGAAGCCTCATAAGCTGGCTCAGAAGGATGTGGATGCCCGATGGACAAAAAAGAACAACACTGTTTTTTATGGATACAAGAACCATATAAAAGCTGACACCAAGACAAAACTCATTGAGGAATACACAGTTACTGATGCCTCTGTACATGATTCGCAAACTATAGAACAGTTGCTGACAGAGAAGGATAAGGATCAGCCACTGTATGCTGACAGTGCTTATACCGGTGAAGAACAGGAGAAAATTTACGAAAACAAAGGGGTCATAAACAAAGTCCATGAGAAGGGATACCGAAACAAGCCCTTAACGGAAGAGCAAAAGGCCAGCAATAAAGAGAAATCGAGCATACGTGTAAGGGTCGAGCACGTGTTCGGCTTTGTAGAAAACAGTATGCATGGCTCCATTGTCCGCGCTATTGGGATTGCAAGAGCGAAAGCAAAAATCGGGATGATAAACCTCACTTACAATATTTGTCGGTGTACACAGCTGAAAATTTTGGTTGCCATGGGATAGCTATGTCCGGACGTGAAAGACGAATTTTTGTAAGTATCAGATAATTAAGTAACTAAAAAATAGGGGGGGGGTAAAATTAGGTTTTTAGAAAACCGGGTGATATATTTATACTGAAAACGGCATCGAAAAAAATAGTTTTTAGAGGTGCCCTTAAATAAAGGAGGTTTAGGAATCAGAAGCCCAGATGAAAAATAATAAAGAACAATTGAAACAGATTAGCTTGCCATTCAATGCAATATAAGGACTTCGGAGCGTGTTATGACAGGACGGACGTGCTGATGACGGACGGGGTCTCCGTGGTGCGCGACGAATGGGTGGTTGCAATTCCGGAGCACAGTTGGAACATACAACCGGGGTGGGACGACCTGAAGATCGAGATACAGACTCGTCTAAAGCGTGACGCAATTAGGTTCCCATCGGACGAGAAGGGGACGATAGGGATTTCCCGGATGTTGGAAATCGGTCTGATTCCGACGAATGCGTCTGGTCGATTGCAGTGGAATGTTCGGCAAAGCGCTTTCTGCAGGGTTGCCAAGTCGATTAAGCGGAAGTGCCCCAGTGAATAGAACATCAATTCGGCATCGCAGCTGTAGTACAGAGCGTGTCCGAACTTCAAGAAGAGGCGATGAAAGCCTGTTTGCGACTGGGCTGCTAACAAAACTGGGACAGACGAATTTATCTCATGGATTCTCGCTGAGTTCGTTGGTAAACTAAGATCATTGTTCAGACTTTAGCGAACGGATATAAAACAAAAGATTATGAAAAGGATATTTTATTTATTTACTGCTTTGATAATGACCTCAGTAAGTTTCAGCCAAACAGCAGAGGAGTATTTTGACAGAGGACTAGCAAAGAGCAAAATTCAAGACTACAGAGGGGAAATTGATGACTATTCTAACGCCATAAAAATTAACCCTATGTATGCAGTGGCTTATTATAACAGAGGATTAGCAAAGAGCATAATTCAAGACTACATCGGGGCAATTGCCGACTATACTAAGGCCATAGAGATAAATCCCAATGACGTGGTGGTTTATAATAACAGAGGAGCTGCAAAGGCCAACAACCAAGACTACAACGGGGCAATTGATGACTATACAAAGGCCATAGAGATAAATCCCAAGATTCCATTGGCTTATTCTAACAGAGGATTAGCAAAGAGCAAAATTCAAGACTACAACGGGGCAATTGATGACTATACTAAGGCCATAGAGATTAACCCAAAGGATGCAGAGGCTTATTATGGCAGAGGAATTGTAAAGGGCATCCTCAAAGAATACAAGGATGCAATTGCCGACTATACTAAGGCCATAGAGATTAAC
>QYQM01000151.1 GCA_007280905.1 Porphyromonadaceae bacterium
CCACTGAAGGTTCCGGTGGTTCCGGTCCCGGTGAGGGTTGACCCTCCGGGAGATGCGGTTACGGTCCAGGTTCCCGATGCCGGCAAGCCGCTCAAAGCCACACTGCCGGTGGCGGTGGAACAGGTCGGCTGGGTGATGGTCCCGATGCTTGGTGCAGAAGGAGGGGTGCAAGCACTTGTCGCAACCGTCACATAACCTGCCCCTGAGAAGTAGGTATCATTTTTATTGGTAGCAGTTGAGCTTGTGCTTCCCCACGTACCGGATGATTGCTGCGTTCCTCCAAGGTAAAGTGCATTTGCGGTATTAGCAGTCCCTGTGAGGTTTGCCACTGCAGTGCCACTTATAGAAAGATTTCCTGCAATGACAGTTCCCGCACCTACGGTTTTGGTTAATGACCCTGAAAGAGTTAAATGATGATAACTAGTGGCTTTTACAGTTTGTGCAGCACCTGTATAATTAACGGTGTTGGCATTGGTACTTGCATCTAATCCGGTAATGCCTGATGTTCCATTGACGTTTAATGTTGAACTCGCTCCCTGTGTCAGAGTACCAGCTCCTGAAAGAGCGGTGGTAACTGTCAATGTACTGTTATTGGTAGTGGCTGAAGTGACGGTCATCGTTCCATTGACTACGGTAGTTCCACCGATTGTTGCAGTACCAGTACCGTTTACAGTGAGATTACTGTAGGTTACAGCTTTGACTGCTGCACTTGCACCGGTATATGTAACTGTATTGGTATTGGTACTTGCATCAAAAGTTCCTGCACCGCTAAATGGAGCGGCGGCTGCAAGAGCCAGTGTAGAACTAGAACCTTGCGTAAAATTACCTGTTAGAACAATACTGCCAGTGCTACTGATAGTGACTGTTCCTGTGTTACTATTGGTGAGTGTAGTTCCAGAAGCTGGAGTAATAGTACCTCCAAATGTCATTGCATTTGCACCGAGTAACGATTGGTTTGCAGAGAATGCAGCCGCACCAGTACCATTATTAAACGTGGTTCCACTCATAGTGATGCCACCTCCAAAACTGGTAGCCGGATTTTGCCCCGAGAGATCCCATACTCCACCGGAATTGATGGTTACTGTACCAGTAAATGTTTTGGTACCGGTTGCAGCGGTTACGGTATTGACTGTTCCTGTAATGGAAGATGTACCGGTAATGGTAAGTGCATATCCACCCATACTCAAAGTCGCTCCGGTTCCTACCGTTAAATTACCCGTTACAACATTAGTAGCTCCGGTTGTCATAACTGCAGTACCGGTAATACTAACATTTCCGCCAACTGTAGTGATAACCGGAGTGGCAGTTACTGAACCACTCATGTTGAAATCTGTTCCGATGGTGGTAACGCCTGTCATTGTTACGGCACCACTACCGCTTAAGCCTAATGTTTTGTATGTAACTGCTTTCACAGTTTGTGCACCACCAGTATAGTTTACTGTATTGGCATTGGTACCCGCATCAAAAGTTCCCGCACCGCTAAATGGAGCTGTTGCTGCAAGAGCTAGAGTAGGAGAATTAGAACCCTGAGTAAAATTACCTGTTAGAACAATGCTGCCAGTGCTACTTAAACTAACTGTGCCGGAGTTACTGTTGGTAAGAGTGGTACTAACCGCGGGAGTGACAGTACCTCCAAATGTCATATTTCCTGCACCAAGCAACGATTGGTTCGCCGAGAATGCAGCTGCACCTGTCCCATTATTAAACGTGGTTCCACTCATGGTGATACCACCTCCAAAGCTGGTAGTTGGATTCTGCCCCGAAAGATCCCAGACTCCACCTGAATTGATGGTTACTGCACCGGTGAATGTTTTGATGCCGGTTGCAGCCGTCACTGTATTGACTGTTCCTGTGATGGACGAGGCACCGCCAATGCTAAGTGAAAATCCACCCATGCTCAAAGTCGCTCCAGTACCTACAGTCAAAGTTCCAGTAACAACATTATTGGCTCCGGTTGTCATAACTGCAGTACCAGTGATACTGACATTTCCGCCAACTGTAGTCATAACCGGTGTGGCAGTTACTGAACCACTCATATTGAAATCTGTTCCGATGGTGGTAACGCCTGTCATCGTTTTTGCCCCGGAACCGGAAAGGGTCAGGTTAGTATAGGTTGTAGCTAGTACCGTTTGAGCGGCACCACTATAATTAACTGTGGCCGAAGTTCCGTTTAAAGTAATCGTATTGGTTCCTGTGCCGCTCAGGCTAAAGGGGGTGGCAGCTCCCAGCACAAGAGTGCCGCTTGCCGGAGCAGTGGTCATAAGAATGGTTGAAACATTTAGGGCATTGACATTGACTGTCGTTACCGATCCGTTTACCGTAAGTGTACCACTTTGCAAATCCAATATTGGATTATTTGTTTTACTCCCACCGCTGGTAAAAGTGGCATTTAGTGTTAAAGTTCCCGAAACAGTAAAGGAGGTGATGGTTGAAACGAGGGTGATGGTGGCGCTTCCACCGGGTGCGGTGGTATTGTTAACTAGCAGGGATGCGCAGTTTAATGTGCCAAGGCCTGAAATAGTGTAGCTTCCGGTTACTTTATTCCCCGGAGCCGTTACACTGGTAGTAACTGTTAAAGTGAAGCCCGAACTGACTGTTACCGTGCCTGAACCGGTTCCGTTGGCTGGGGCGGTGAAAGCTAAAGAATTGCAAGCTGCATTAGCAGTAACCGTTATCGTTGCGCCAGTGGCAATTACCACATCATCTGTAGATAACGGCACTACGCTTCCCGCCCAGCTTCCGGTTGCATTCCAATTGCCTCCGGTTGTGGTACTGGTAATTGTTGCCCCCTGAGCGGGTATTACAGCAATAAGAAAAAAACAAGCAACGATCAGGTATTTCCATAGTGACCATGCTTTTCCAATGTGCTTGTTTTTCTTCCTAACTCCTTCTTTAACCTGGCCACAGGCCCGCTCAAGACTCCTGGAAGGACTTCCCTTGGTCTTTACAGGTGCTGGTGCCGGATGATGTTGGTATTTGAAAAGATTAATCATTATGCTGCCTGATCATATCGGTGTGCCGGGATCTGATGATCAATCCCCTGATGACAAAGCCGATTGTTATAATAATCAATGTATTTCCGTAAAACCGTATGGAGTTCTGATCCGTCTTCCGGGCACCCGGAAAAGGTCAGCGTTATTATATGATTGTGTATAAAGGTTTTCATCGTATCACGTTAAACACCTGTCCACAACTTTGGTTTTTCTGATATCTATTTAACACTAATTGACAAAAATACTAATATTAATAAGAAGAAGCGCTATCAAAAGTTAAGCCTGTAAACGTAAGCAATTATAATTCAATGCTTAATGAATTTTTTCATTGAAAAATCTTCCATATAAAGGAAATCTGTTCTAAATCATGGAATACCGGATCGGCTGTCCATAGCACTTGTCATCCCCGCGAACGCGGGGACCCCGTCACGCTGCACAGAGTCCTATGCGCGAACCCCTTGAAAAAATCAACGGAAAAACATCAGCCTCTTTTTCCATTCGGGTCACTCTTTTGCATCTATTTATGAAAATACCAATCCATGGAATCACCAAAAGAGTATCAAAGTTTTTTGTATTTTCGTCGCATATTTCAGCATGTGAAGCTAATTATATATATCGGACTGCTATTCCTCTCCTTGCTCAGCCTCCCGGCATTAGCACAGGAGAAGGAGATTGTAGTGCCCTATACCCTGGCCGACCGCGACCGGGCTATCCTTACTGAAGCCAAGATAAGTACTGTCGAAGCAAAGTTAATTGCAATCGAAACCAGGTTAAGTACAGTCGAAACCAGATTAAGTGCACTCGAAGCCAGGATGGAAGTGAAATTTGAAAGTCAGCAGAGGCAGCTTGATGACCTGAAGACACTTTTTTACTGGGGGTTCGGCATTTTAATCACTCTTTTTCTTTTCATGCTCGGCTACATGATCTGGGATCGCCGTACTGCTATGAAACCAGCTTTGGAACAAGCATCGAAGGCCATGGAAAATAATCGCAACTTTTTAACCGTGCTGCGCGATTACTCAAAAAAGCACCCCGATCTGGCCGAAATACTGAGAACACACGGAATATTGTAAACAAGCTCAAGGCTCAAGGCTCAAGAGAAAGAGAAAGAGAAAGGAGGAGTTTTGAGATTCGAGGACCAGTTTTGAATTTTGAAGTTGAAAATTCAAGTATTGGTCTCTGTAGCCCTCAGATTTCCAACCATCACAACCATCACAACCATCACAACCGTTATCAGTTATCAGTTCCCCGACAATCACAACAATCACAACAATCAAAACCGACAACCGATAACCGACAACCGGTAACCTTTTCCATTGTGGCTGTTTGGTTTCCTCTATTAATGGGGGATGATATCAAGATATCTGCGGGTATGATCGGCCAAAAAAAGCGGGATGTTTAGCAGTCCATCATCAAACCGGAGATTCTGCAGTGAGTATCGAATTCTGACAGGTGGATTGAATTGTTTTTGGTACCATCCAAGGCTCTTGCCTTTAACATTTTCTCCGGATTTTACCTCTGCAGGTATAATCTGATTTCGGTATTGTATTAAAAAATCCACCTCTGCCAGGTTTCCTGAAGTCCAATACCTGGGTGTGCCTTCAAATTGATTAATAATACTTTGCAGGATATAATTCTCGGCAAGAGCGCCCTTGAATTCTACAAACAGGCGATTCCCCTCTTTGATCGCTACCGGATCAAGAAACGACATCCGTCGCAACAATCCGACATCATACAGGTATAGCTTGAACGCGCTCAGATCATCATAAGTTGCCATGGGTAATCCTGGTTTAATATTCCGATAAACTTTGTGAACCAACCCTGCATGAGTTAACCAATTCAAGGCATCTTCGTACTCCCGCGCTCTGGCCCCGGGTTTAACGGTCTGATATAAAAACTTCTTATTCTCTCTTGCTAATTGGGAGGGTAAAGAAGCCCAGACATAACCGATCTTTGGAATGTCTTTATTATCAACATGTTTTGAAAAATCCAGCATGTTTGCTCTTAAGATGTTACTTAGAACTGTTTGGGTCTGTTCAATATCCTGCCTTTCGAGAAGAGCAGTAACTGCCTCAGGCATACCTCCGGAGATCAGATACATTTTGAATTTCTCTGACAGGCGATTAAAGAAAAGCTCAGGAATGGCCTCCACAGTAAGGTTGCTGTTGCAAAAGGATGATAAGCCAGGATCTGCTGCTTTTAAAAACTCCATAAAGGTAAGAGGATGGAAATCAATAAAATCCACTTTACCAACCGGGAATGATTCCCCGCGGGCCAGTGCGACACCCAGCAGAGAACCGGCACCTGCCACGGCATACTCCGGTGCATTCTCACAAAAATACTTCAATGTGTTCAATGCTTCATTGCACTCCTGGATCTCATCCAGTATTAAAAGGGTTTTGCCTGGAACGATCGGCTTTCCATAAACCAGTGAAAGGTTTTGAATGATTCGGTTAACGTCTTTTGTGGTTTGAAAGAATTGTTTTAATTCGGGATTCTCATCGAAACTAAAGTAGGCCAACCCTTCAAATTCCTCTCTTCCGAATTCCTTCAGTAACCAGGTTTTACCAACCTGCCTGGCACCCTGAATGATCAAGGGCTTCCTTGCCGGATTATTTTTCCAGGATATCAATTGACTCCTTACTGCGCGCTCAATTTTCATAAAATCACATATTTTGTGCCAATATCGTGATAATTTTCACATTATTGGCACATATACCCGGAAAAATTGATCAATTTTTGTACATTTGCAGGAAAATAATGACATGACTTTCGAATTCGACCAACTAAAAAGTTGTTCAAACAAAGAGAAGCACGGAATCGATTTTCATAAGGCACAACATTTATGGCTGGATCCGGAACGCATTATTGTTCCGGCCAGGACTTTGAAAGAAATACGTTATTTAATGGTTGCACGGTTCAATGGTATTTTTTGGTCAGCGGTTTACACCATCAGGGGTGAAGTAATCCGAATCATTTCCATGCGAAAATCAAGACAAAATGGAAGAAAAATCTATCAGCGCTGAAGAATTTGATACCCTTTTTGACCAGGGCGAGGATGTAGTTGAATATCTGGCAGTAAAAAAAGCGGAACGGCCTGGATTAAAACAACGGCGTGTGAGCGTTGATTTCCCTGCATGGATGGTACATGAGCTTGACAGGGAAGCTCAGCGATTGGGCATTACCCGCCAATCAGTGATTAAATACTGGATTTCTGAAAAGCTCCATCCATCTGCCGAATAAAAAAGTTCGCGACCGAGCTGTTCCTTTTCATGCCCGTCTGCATGATCAACTTGTCACTCGGCACTTGTCACTCATTCGCATCACGCGTCACGATAACCGACAACTGACAACCGATAACTGATTTGTCTTTTCCCGGCATTAGCACAGGAGCAGCAGGTTGTAGTGCCGATCGATATCGCGGGATGGATGAAAATGCTACCTTTATAGTGATCAGCAAATGATCGGGAAAATGAAACTATCAGTAATCCGCAGAATCCTTCTCGCCTGTTTTGGCGCCACGCTGCTTTTTGCCGGCTGTGAAAAGCCCAATACGGCCCCGGTTGCGGAATTTACATTTTCCCCGACGTCCGGAGCCATGGATACGCTGTTTACGTTCGACGCATCCGGAAGCTCAGATTCCGGCGACAAATCCAGTAATTTAGAGGTACGCTGGGATTGGGAGGCCGACGGTACCTGGGACACCGGTTACTCTTTGGAGAAGACTGCCAGCCACCGGTTTACGGTATTCAATGATAACGCTGTCACTCTTGAGGTTAAAGATACAAAGGGGCTTACTGGTACTCTGAAAAAAACCGTTTCGATCACTGACCAGGGTACCATAACCGGAATGGATCCGCGGATGTGCGTTTGCTGCGGAGGCTGGTGGATCCGAATCCAAAATGACACCTTGCGATTCGACCAGGTCCCGGCTGGTTCACAGGCACTTCTTGAAAATGCAGTTTTCCCTTTACCGGTCAGGGTTAAATGGACAAAGAAGGTTCCAAGGTGCCTGGGTGATGAAATCTTGGTCTATGATCTGATCAGGGAGTGACAAGGGTTTTTTGTTTTATCCACACAATCAGTCTTTAATGCAGCGAACCGAAATCCCTATAGCCTTGGGGTACATGGTCAGGTACACGCCGTCGTTGTCGTAGTACAGGCCCCGGCACCAGGCGTACGATGCATCGTACCCGGAGGCCGACCAGAAGTAAGCGTTGTAGCCAAGGTAGTAGAAGCCCCCATTGTAGCCGGTGTCGCCGCCCGGGAGAGCCGTGAAGCCACTTTCATTGGTGGCTCCTTCATTAGGACTGAACCAATGGGTAGTTCCGGTTTCTTTCATTTTACCACCCGCCGCTGAACCTAAATAATTTATGAGAATCGTCCATTCCGCGTCGCTCGGCAAATGCCATCCTTCCGGACAAACCCCTTGAATGCCACTCGGGACCGATATACTGCCGGAAGCCCCATTCATGGCCGCTGTCCAGTTATACAAAACCCCATAGATTGAATAATTGTTTGTGGTCTTAGCCGCACTAATACTGGTACCCTCATAATTATAGACGTAGTAATAGGGAGAGGTTTCTGATGTAGCTGTGGATGGCCCTACAGAGGGCAGGTAAGCCAGATTCTCGGCCATCCAGGTCTGGGAGCCAATGGTTTTGTAAGTATATTCATGTCCGTCACGGCTGTCGGTCAGGATGCTATTACTCACAGTCACCCTTTTTGTTTTGGTATCAACTAATCCTCTACTATTTTTTACCTCCAGAATGACCAAATAGCCGCCTGGATTAGAATACTGATGGGAATTGGTTTTTGTTTTGTCGTAACCGGTATCCCAGGTTCCATCGCCATTCCAATCCCAACGAACCTCTAAATCACTTGCGGCTGTTTCTGTATCAGTGCTGCCGGATGCATCGAATTGGAAAATGGTTGATGTTGTACCACTTTGTGGACTAATGGTAAAACGGGCGGTGGGTCCGGTGTGAGTAGCTTCCTTCAGGCAACGTACCGAAAACCCTTCACCGCGGTCGCCGTAGTACCGGTATACGCCGTTGTCCGAGTTGCCCAGGTACCGAAACCAGGCACCCGATGATCCGTAGGCCGAAGAGGACCAGAAGTTGGTGCCGTAGCCAAGGTAGATGAACCCGGCCTGGTTGTTCCGGCTGCCGCCCGGAAGGGCATTAAAGCCACTTAAATTGTTTCCGTTACCATTTGAACTCCAGCCGGATGTTGATTTCATTTTCCTTCCGGCATCTGACCCTAAAAAATCTTTTACGATATCCCATTCCGCATCTCCCGGTAAATGCCAACCTTCAGGACATGCGATTTTTGCAGCCTGCCAATTATATAATACCCCATAAGCGGAATAGTTGGGAGAGACCTTAGCCTCATCAACACTGTTGCCCTCATAACCATGTACATAATAATAGGGTGAGGTTTCTGATCCTGCTGAGGATGCACTCACGGAAGGCAGGTATGCCAGGTTCTCAGTCATCCAGGTTTGAGTACCGATTGCTACAATTGAATAATTCTTCCCATCCGGGTCAGTACAGGCAGCAAACTCAACATCGTAATTCTTTGAGGAAATCGGTGAATCGGTTACTATCGTTGTATAAATGCCACTGTTGCACCTGTAATGGATTACATTGCCTAACGAATATCCAAGTGTGTATCCCGTCTGGTAACTTTTAAGTCCTGATTGTGAAGGATTGTTGTGATTGTTGTGATTGTTATATCCAGAACCAAGGTATTGAATCCTGTTTTCCGATTCAGTTGCATTGCTGCAAATGACTTTATAACTGGCTGTTCCCTGTTCAGATGTAAGACTGACCATATAAATACCCGCAGTGTTTACGGAAAGAGCAAACTCATTTTCCCCCGGCTGGACAAAAGACTTTGTTTGTGCTACTACCTGACCAACCAGGTTTTGAACCTTCACATAAACCGTTTGAGGCTTCTGGACCATTGTGGTGATTGCTGCCTTACCCGTAAAGGGATTTGGAAATACAATTCCCATATTGGTTAACTCAGAAACACCCGGGATTCCGGTATTAAATGTAAGTATCAGCGTTTCGTTCCCGGGAAGGGTGATGCTTTTGTGGGTTGTAAGGTTAGTGGCGATAACGCTATCAATCTGAGCGGCTGCACCCGTTCCGGTAAAGGTGACGCTGATATTTTGTGTAATGCCTGATACACTGATAATATAGCACAGGAATGAAACTGAAATTGCCTTCATCATAGATTTTCCCGCTAAATAACCCTGCGTAAATTACAAATAAAAAGCTCCCTCAAAAATAATGTTTTCCTGCATTATCTGGTAATCCTCACGTCTGGAAACTCTTCCGGGTTAGAAAATCGCGGATATGCAAGTGTTTGATTTCTTGCTGATTGCCAGCAGCAAATTCATCCATGCTTACCACGTATTTAGGATAATTATCCCCGATTTCCAACAGGTTTCCAAATTCCCGGTTACGGGTCTGCTCTGTGGTAAGAAGGTTTGCAACCTGAACATAAATCCTCTCGTCATGCCGGTCTGCAACAAAATCGATTTCCTTGTCGGCCAGTTTACCGATAGTAATTGTATAACCCAGAAAGATCAAATGACTAAAAACCAGATTCTCCAGCAATTTCTGGATATCATTCTGATTGAAAGGAATTAAGGAATTACGCATCCCGGTATCTTCGAAGAAATATTTTTCACCATTTTCAAAAATTTTACGGTCCTTCAAACCGGTCCTCTTTATACCGGTTACTATATATACCCGTGTGAGCCAGCTTAGATAATCCAGTATTACTTTAGGCGATAATTCCAACCTCTGGGATTTCAAATAATCACTGATCCGGTTGGCTGATGTGAAACTCCCAATATTATCTGCCAGATAAAGAACTAATCGCTCCAACATGGCGACATTCCTTATTTTGAACCGTTCTACCAGATCTTTCAGAATAATTGAATGGTAAATATTTCTAAGATATTCATATACAATATCGTCCGTTAATTCCAGATGAATCAGGTATGGCATACCACCGTATTTCATGTACTTAAAAACAGATTCATTACTGTTACTGAAACCATAAAATTCGAGAAACTCCGGATACGATAAGCTGTATACCCGGAATTCGATATACCTGCCCGATAAAAGAGTGGCCAATTCACCCGACAAGAGCCGGGCGTTGCTACCCGTGCAATATATATCATATCCTCCTTCGGCCACAAGGCTTCTGAGGGCCTTGGGAAACTCCGAAATATCCTGTATTTCATCAATAAAAACAACACATAACCGATCGGGTTGCTTTTCCTTCCTGATGAATTCGATCAGATCTTCCCAATCAACAATATCCCGGAAATCATATAGCTCTTTCCCACTCTGCGGTGCCCAACCAAGACTTTAATAATATCCTTACCGATAAACGGCCGGATTCTGCTAATATAATCGGGACGAGGCTTGTATTCTTTTATCATAAGTGAAATGTTACTGCAAACATAAACAATTTTTACTTTTGGTGTCATACAGAAATCACATGCTTCTTTAACCGTATTGACATCATTCACACATTCTCAATAGAGAGCCGGTTGCATCTCAACGAGGATGTTTTTTTATTATAGTTTCAGGAAGAACTGAATTCGTGCCGAGCGTCACTTCTATTTTTAGATCCTTGCCCCCGGGAAGTGTAATAGATCGTTCGGCCGCATCAAATGCGCTCCAGGGTTTTCCGTTAATTTTCACTGCAATGATCTGAATGGAAGGATCTTCCACAATGGAAACAAAATGTTTGGATCGAGGCGTTATGTCCCGAAGATGGAAAAAAAGCTTTACCGGCTGTTGATTGACGTAAAGGTTAAGATAAAGGTAATTCAGGAGCGCATTTTCCATTTCGTGATAGGAGGCTTTCCAGACAACGGCTTTATTTGTGCTCAGCGGAACACCCATTTGTGAAACGGTTTGAAACACTCCGCCGTATTTTGGATCTATGAAATTGCGGTTCCAGAAAGAGGCCATCTTACTGTACAAATCCAGGTAACGCTTCTCTCCGGTTATGTGGTAGAGATGAAGTTGAAGAAAAAGGCCATAACTCTGAATCCACCAGGAGACTGAGGAGGTATCCTGAGGGGTATGGGGTGGATTGACTTCGATGAGATCGTACCATCCTCCATGCGTGGAATCCCAGGCTGCATAAAGCCGTTCAGCCAGATCAACCCCGCGTTTCCGGTACATCTCCCTGCCCGTTATCTCATAGAGACGCAAGAGCGAAAGACAAGCCGTGAGTTGCGCACCGGCTGAAATGACCTCTTTGCCATTTACAACGGTTGGTTCCAGTTTCCAATCAGAGGTAAAACGACCCGGGTACCCATAAAACCAGCCAAAGGCAGGATCTGTCATCTTTTCAATGGAAATCTGCGTCAGTTCTTCTGCAAAACGCCGGATCTCTTCATCACGGGTAATCATCATCATGTTGATCAGCAAAGAGCTTGAATATCCAAAATGGGAGTGTTTTGCTTTGGAACTATCGCTCACGCTCAGGTTCCGGAAAAGTGCAACAAAATATCCGCCGTTCTTAGGGTCATAGGCATACTTCTTTTGTATCCCTATTGATTCCCTGACCCGCTTCAGAACACTTTCATCACCGGTGGCAAAATTATAGAGCGCCAATCCAACATTTGTGTATAACTGGTAGGCAACATTCTTGGTTGTGTCGAGCGGATTTCCGTGTAAATCCAACCGATTGAACCATCCGCCGTACTTTGGATCCCAGGCATATTTCAATAGGTAATCCGCCCCTTGTCGTGCCGTTTCGAGGTATTGCTCATCTCCCGATAACAGGTAGGCGGCAGTAAAACCAAATACCTGGCGGCTGATCATTGCCGGGTATTTGTCCCAGGGAGGGATCGGATCCCCTTCCTGCGAAAGAGACATATAAAAGGCGCCGTTTATGGTATCCCTGACATGGCTCTGCCAGAAAGGGATGATCCGGGTTAGTCCCTGTTCGCGCCAGAACTCACCACTGAGGTATGGGGACTTATTTTGGGTATCGTTTTGTCCCTTCAGCGAAACTGAACCAGAGAGAATAACCCCGAAGATCAGTATCCTTGCCAGAGTAGTTTTAGTTTTCATATTTTGTTACTTTTCAGCTATCGTTTCAACAATAACATCCTTTTGCTCGAACAAACCCTTTTTAAACTGCAATCCCAAGCCTGGAAGATCAGGCGGGAGAACTATGCCATTTTTTACCTGAGGAGAATTATCAAAGAAAAAAGAGTCCCGGTCATGCCAGTTCGGGTAAACGCTTTCTACATAAAATAAATTAGTAACCGCCGCGGCCAGGTGTGTGGAAGCATACCATAATATGGGACCGCCCGCAGTATGCAACATGGTTGGCACATAGTAAGTATTCGCCATATCAGATATTTTCTTCCCCTCAGAAATGCCACCACACCAGGTGAGGTCGTACATCGCAATCTCACCTGCCTTGGCCTCAAACATCTCTCTGAAACCAAACCTGGTAGCCAGGCGCTCGCTGATCACCAACGGGATATTCGTTTCCGAATTTAAAGTCACGTAAGCCTGAATATTGTCCTGCAAAAGCATATCTTCCAGAAAGAGTACATCATAGGGCTCCAACGCATTGGCAATGCGCACGGCGCTGGGCAGATTCCACATGCTGTGAAACTCACATCCTATCTCCAGGTCATAGCCCACCGTATCCCGTACTCGCCTGATCCATTCCAGGGATTGATCAAGCTCATTTTTGGAGATGTACTCTCCGTTATTTTGCGCAGCAACCTTGTCAAAGGGGCAAAACTTGATCGCTTTAATCCCTTGGTCGACAAGGAACCTTGCGATCTTTTCCATATCCTTTTCCAAAGTCCAGTCATTAATTTTCATTCCGTTGGTATAGGTATTATATACCCTGACAGGTTTAGTATAAGATCCACCCAACAGCTGATACAACGGCATTTTACACACCTGGCCCATAATGTCCCATTGAGCGATGTTAATAGCCGATAAGGCGCGCATTTCTGCCCCGCCGGTAACATTAAATGCATTATGCCGGTAGGTTCTTTCCCAGGTCTGCTCAATTTCTAAAGGGTTTGTACCCAAAAGGCCCCCTAACCAACTATTCCATTCCAGATCCTTGCTCACAGAAGAGGCGGCTGCATGAAAAGGATAAGTTTCGCCGGTTCCTATAATACCCTCATTCGTATGCAGCCTGACCCACTTGATGTATGAAAAATTACTAAAGCTAACCGTTTCCACTTTGGTGATAGTGAGGTTGGGCGCAGTGGCCATTGCTTTTGCCCGGAGGGGTGTCAACATGTTAAACCCCCAAAGTCCCAAAGCACCTGCGGAGGTTTTCTGAATAAATTTTCTTCTGTTCATAATTTATTGACTGTGAAAGAATTTGATATATTTAAGGTTTTGTCTTTACCTGGAGCTTCGCCCGGGGTGGAACAGCGGCTCCTAAAGTAACTTCTAATTTTAAGTCTTTGCCCTCAGGTAGAACGACCGAGCGTTCAACGGCATTAAAATCATTCCAGGACTTGTCATTTATTTTTACACCGATTATTTGAACAAAAGGATCTTCAACAATAGAGACAAAATATTTTGATTGGGTCGAGGAATTCTTAATATGAAAATAGAGAGTTGCCGGTGCGTGGTTAACATAAAGATTAAGATAGAGATAATTTAAAAGGGCATTCTCCATCTCATGGTACGATGACTTCGAACCGACAGCTTTGTCAGTGCTGAGCGGAATGCCGGTTGGTGAAACGCTCAGGAAAATTCCACCGAATTCTTTATCGACAAAATAATTATTCCAGAAAGAAGCCATCTTTTGATACGATTCCAGGTATCGTTTTTCTCCGGTAATGTTATATAGATGCAGTTGAAGATAAAGACCATAGCTTTGTATCCACCACGAAACTGATGATGTATCCTGCGGCATATGTGGCGGCATTCTCTCAATCATATCAAACCAGCCTCCACGGGTTGAATCCCAGGCCGTATGCAGAAGCAGCTCGCCTAAATTAATCCCTTTTGTTCGATATGTTTCATTTCCGGTTATTTCAGATAAGCGTAACAGAGAAAGACAGGCAGTAAGCTGAGCGCCTGCTGAAATGACTTCTTTATTATTTACAATGGTTGGCTTTAGATTCCATTTTGCATCGTAATGACCTGGATATCCAAGGAACCAACCAAAGTTGGTATCTGTCATTTGTGTGAGTGAAACCTGCATTAACTCTTCTGCAAAATCCCGGATTTCTTTATCGCGTGTAATCATCATCAAATTAATTAACAGAGAGCTTGTGTATCCAAAATGTGAGTGTTTCCCTTTTGAGCTATCAGACACACTTAAATTTCTTGAAAGTGCCATAAAATATCCTCCATCATTTTTATCAAACGCGTATGTTTTTTGAATCCGGATCGATTCTTTAATATGAGACAACACGTTTTCATCTCTCGTCGTAAAATAATAGAGCGCTAAACCGGCATTAGTATATAACTGATTAAAAACGCTCTTTGTTGTTACTTTGGGATTTCCTGATTGATCCAGCAAATCAAACCATCCGCCATACTGATTATCCCATGCATTTTTCAAAAGATAGTTCACTCCTTCATGTGCTATTTCAAGATATTTTTCGTCTCCGGAAAGCAGATAAGCAGAAGTGAATCCAAATACCTGGCGGCTTGTCATTGCCGGGTATTTATCCCATGGAGGTTGCGGCGTTCCTTCCCGTGACAGATACAAATAAAAAGCCCCATGAGCAGTATCTCTGACATGGCTCTGCCAGAAAGGAATAATCTGAGTCAGACCTTGCTGGCGCCAGAATTCACCTTCAAGGTATTTTTTATTCAGGCTTTGGCCTGTGTCCTCCCTACACGAAAAAGCGAAAAATAAAATTGCTCCACAAATTAGTAAGCATCCGGGAATTGTTTTTGCTTTCATAGCAGTTGTTTGTTGCAGTTTATCTGGACACGCGTCCGGAACCATCACCCCCCATAAGCATTTCAACTTCATTGACGGTTACAAGATTAAAATCACCGGTTATTGTGTGCTTAAGACATGATGCAGCCACAGCAAAATTAAGAGCACGCTGATCATCACCTGAATAGGTGATCAGACCATAAATGAGGCCACCCATAAAACTATCCCCACCACCAACTCTGTCAACAATATGGGTAATGTTATAGACAGGAGCTTTATAAAGTATCTTGCTATCAAAGAGTACACCTGACCACGTATTATGATTAGCATTTATAGATCCGCGCAGGGTAACAATCACCTTTTTAGCTCTCGCGAATCTTTCCATCATTTGACGGCAAACAGATTCATATGCAGAAGCTTCCACATGACCACCTGTCACATCTGCCCCGGAAGGATGAATTCC
>QYQM01000158.1 GCA_007280905.1 Porphyromonadaceae bacterium
GTGGCCTGACGTCATCAATAATATAAACCGAACGACCAAAAGTTGCGATGATCAGATCCTGTTCCCGCGGGTGAATTTTCAGATCCATCGTTGGAACCGTAGGGTAGCCGCGGGTCCATTTTGTCCAGTTAACTCCATAATCGATACTGACATACAATCCGGATTCTGTTCCAAGAAAGATCAGGTTGGGTTCAACCGGATCCTGGATAACGCTAAGGCAATATCCTGACACTTTGGTATCATCGACCATCCGTGACCAGTTCTTGCCGTAATTTTTGGTATAGAAAAGATAAGATTCGAAGTCATTCTGGCGATAGTTATTGATCACCACAAAGGCTTCACCGGGATTTTGGTTGGAGACGTGGATTTGCGGGATCCAGCCATTTTTCGGAGCTCCTTTAATGTTTTCGGTGAGATTGGCCCAGGTACTACCTCCATCGCGGGTGAGCTGAAGGTTGCCATCATCGGTTCCCACCCATATCTCATCTTTCTGAAGCGGGCTGGGGGTAGTGGCGATGATTGTGCAATGGTTTTCAGCACCGGTAATATCATAGGTTAACCCGCCGGTCTGGTTTTGTTTCAGTTTTTCGGGATCATTGGTGGTTAAATCGGGTGAAATCAAGGTCCAGTTGCCGCCCTGCGACATGGCATAGCCGAAGCGGTTATCTGAACTGTCAACCATCATATCGAAGCCATCACCACCCATAACGGTCTGCCAGTGATAATACTGGATGCCACCACGCTGGAGCACGTTGCTGGGTCCGTACCATGAGCCGTTATCCTGCAATCCTCCATATACATTATAGGGAAAATCCAGGTCCCAGTTGATATGGTAAAACTGACCGATAGGCAGGTTGGTTACAAACCTCCAGGTAACCCCCCGATCCTGGGATATTGCCAGTCCGCCATCGTTGCCATCGATCAGGATCCATCGGGTCGGCGTGAATTTCGTGGTAGTAGAATGGCCGGTTGCTCACATTCTGATCGGTCATTTTTGCCCAGGACTGGCCTCCGTCGTCGGAGCGGTAGAGGGCATTTTTCGAACATTCGATCAATGCAAAAATCCTTTTATTATTGCATTTCGGGATGGTCAGACCGATACGTCCGAGTTCTCCTTTGGGCATTCCTTCCTTTTCGGTTAATTTTTTCCAGTTTTTTCCGCCGTCCCAGGTAATATATAAACCGGATCCGGGTCCACCTGATTTCAGAAACCAGGGCCAGCGCTGATGCTCCCACATGCCAACCACCAGTTTATTGGGGTTAACGGGGTCCATTACCATGTCACCAACGCCGGATAATTCATTGGTAAACAGGATTTGCTTCCAGGTTTCCCCTCCGTCAGTTGTTTTGTAAACACCACGCTCGGGGTGGGGTCCCCAGGGAGAACCGATGGCACCAACGTAAACGATATCCGGGTTGGTTGGATCGATGATGATCCGATGGATGTTTCGGGTTTTTTCGAGGCCTTTGAGCTCCCAAGTTTTTCCACCGTCGATCGAACGGTAAACGCCATAGCCTGAGTTCAGACTGTTCCGGGGATTGCCTTCGCCGGTTCCTACCCAGATAATATCCGGGTTAGCCTGATAAATATCCACGGCTCCGATGGAGGCAACAGCCTCTTTATCAAACAGCTGAGTCCATTCCATACCTCCGGATTCTGTTTTCCACAGGCCTCCGAAAGCGGACCCTATGTAGATTATTTTCGGATTGGTTTCAACCACATCTATGGCGGTAACGCGCCCCGACATGCCGGATGGCCCAATGCTTCGGGCATTTAATCCGGTGAGTTTTTCCATATCGAGCTTCTGCCCCAGCACCGGAATAGCTATAAGAGCAATGATAGCAATGAGTAGGTTCTTTTTCATATGAGATAGGTTTTAACCTAAAGTCGCAGCAATATTGATGATTTTATTCCAGGCTTTCTCTACATGTCTCTGTTCCACTTGAGTTTGTGCAACAACCATCCGCAGGGTAGTGCAATCGTGCACTTTTGTATGAGAAAGATAAATATTGCCTGTAGCATTAATGCTCTCCTTGAGCTCCATGTTCAATCGGTTTAACTGATCCTGATCGGTGACCGGGGATGGTTTGTAGCGAAAGCAGACCACATTCACCGATCTTGGTGCCATCAGTTCAAAATCCGGATGTTGGGCAACCTGCATCTCAAACCAAACGGCAAGTTGAATGTGTTTTCTTATCCGTTCCTGTATCCCTTCTATGCCGAAACTGCGGAGAACAAACCAGAGTTTGAGTGCACGGAACCTGCGGCCTAGCGGGATGCCCCAGTCACGGTAATTATTGACCCGATTGCCGGCGGCAGTCTTCAGGTATTCCGGAAGGACTTCGAAGGTTCTGACGAGAGTTTCTTTATCCTTGACGAAATAGGCGGAGCAATCGAAATTAGTAAACATCCATTTGTGTGGATTGAATACAAAGCTGTCGGCGAGTTCAATACCCTCGATCATCCATCTGTATTCAGGCAGAACGAGGGCCGTTCCGGCAAAGGCTGCATCGATGTGAAGCCATGTTTTATACCGTTCAGAAATTTTGGCTATCGGCAATAGGGGATCGATGGCGGTGGTACCGGTTGTGCCAATGGCAGCGACTATGCATAGCGGAAAATATCCCTGAGAGATATCGGATTGTATCTGTTTCTCCAGTTCTCCGGGAATCATGGCCAGGTTGGCATCGATTGGAATCCTGACCACATTCTGCTTTCCGATTCCGGCAATTTTTGCTCCTTTTTCGATGGATGAATGGGCTTCGGATGAGCAGTATATCCGGAATTTCCGGTATGAAGAAAATCCTTCCTCATTAACCGAGAAACCGGTTGCACGTTCGCGGGCACAGATAAATGCTGCCAGAGTTGCGGTTGATGCGGTATCCTGGATGACGCCGCTCCAGTCGGAAGGCAACCCAATCATACCGATTAGCCATTTCATTACCTGTTCCTCGAGTTCCGTTGCAGCCGGTGAGGTTTCCCAGCTCATGCACTGCGCCCCCAGCGAGGCAGTCAGGAATTCTGCCAGAAGGCTCGGATAGGAAGAATTGGCAGGGAAGTAGGCAAAGAAATTCGGACTTTGCCAATGGGTCATACCAGGGAGGATTTTCTGTCTGAAATCAGTAAGAATATCCTCCATTGGCTCTCCTGCTGAAGGAGGAGCCTCAGGCAGATTACGGATAATATCGCCGGGACTGACCGGAGATTTTACTGCAAAATCTTCAATGTGACGATAATACTCAGTGATCCAGTCTACGATCTCATGGGCATACTTATTGAATTCGCTTAGTTCCATCGTGCAAAAGTAAGAATTACGGCCAAGCAGATAATATAAATATTGGCCGACTATGTTTGAAATCCTTATTTTTCAGATAGGGTTGCATGGATTGTTATTTCCGTTTTTTTTTGTTTCCTTCGGATCATAATATCTTAAAACCAAAGAAATATGAAAAAAATCCAGGTAAAAGGCATGCTTATGGCAGGTCTGTTGTTCCTCGCCGGCCATGTTATTGGCCAGGATGTTGCAGGTAAATGGAAAACCATCGACGATGAGTCGGGCAAGCAGAAATCGATTGTTCAGCTTTGGATAAGCGGTAATCAGCTATACGGTAAAGTACTGGAAACATGGGATGATGACGGGGTTACCCCGACTGACAAACTATGCGATAAATGTACTGGTGCTTTAAAGGACAAAAGAGTTCACGGGATGGTTATTGTCAATGGATTGACAAAATCCGATAAAATCTGGAAAGGCAAGAAAGGCATTCTGGATCCGAAGAACGGAAAGTTTTACGATGTAAAGATATGGCTTGAAGATACCAATACACTGACTGTCAGAGGCTCTATAGGGCCTATCGGCAGGAAGCAGATGTGGTACAGGGTGAAAGAGTAGCATTAGCGTAGAGGTTCCCGCCTGTCAGCATTCGTTGTGTGCGAAGGCCGGGACCCCGTGACGCTACATGGTATTATAATAAAGCTAGTCTTCGAAATAGCGTCTCCGTCTTTCGTTGGCTTTGTTGATCGGGTTGGCATCGAGCGCCCACATACCGCGGCCGTGAGTGGCAATGACAATGATGTTGTCGCGGGGATGAACGATCAGATCGTGGACATAAGTAGTGGGCAGATCTCCCAATACCTCCCATGATTCGCCGCCATTCTTGGAAACATAAACGGCCAAATCGGTTCCGGCATAAAGGATGTTTCCATCAAACGGGTCTTCACGGATCACATTAACCGGTCCGAGCGGGATATTTCCGGAGATATCTTTAAAGGTAGCGCCGTAATCTTCGGATTTCCAGATATACACTTGAAAATCATCGTCGCGTTTGCCATTCTGGGTTACATAAACCCGGCCCATCTTGTAATTTGAAGCCACAACGCGGCTGATCCAGCGGTTTGGTGCCAGTTTAGAAGTGAGCTCGGTCCAGTTAGCACCGCCGTCTTTGGTCAGGTGAAGCCGTCCGTCGTCGGTTCCGGCATAGATCAAACCGAATTTCATCGGGGATTCGGAAACCGAGAAGAGGGTCTGATACTGGATATCACCGATTTTTTCCGGATCGTTATAGGTTAAATCCGGACTGATCTGTTTCCAGGTACTCCCCTGGTCCTGTGACATATATAGGAATTGCATACCATGGTACACAATATCGGGGTTGTGAGGCGACAGGATAAATGGAGCGAGCCATTGGCCGCGCAAGTGAGGTTCGTTTTCATAAACACGGGGCAGGATGCTTTTCCGGTCGTTGGTGGCGAGGTTTACCCGGCTGATACTTCCGTAAAAACCAGCAGAGTAAACCAGATTGGGATCCCTTGGATCAATAAAGTGGTTGCTGCCTTCTCCACCCGGGGCACCATTAAAATCTCTGGCGTGGATTTTATCTCGTCCGTCAGAAATATCCACGGTACCGGCAAAGCTGCCGTGGTCCTGAACCGATCCGTACACCTTAAACGGGGTACCCATATCATAGTTCAGGTTAAAGAATTGAACAACAGGAAGATTGTCGGTAAACCGCTTCCAGTTTTTACCCCGGTCGTAAGAAACCACGATACCGCCATCGTTCACATTAACCAGGTAATCGGTATTGTCGGGATCGATCCATAATCCATGATGATCGCCGTGCATTCCGGTGACCCCCTTAAATGTTTTACCGCCGTCGGTGGATACATTGAGTCCCAGCCCCATGGAATAGATGGTGTTTTCGTCTTTCGGATCCACGCGCATCTGGGCAAACACCCATCCGTAAGTAGCGGAGTGATACTGCATATATTTTTTCATTTCCGGGGTTAATCCGCTTACCTGAACCCATGATTTTCCCTTATTATCAGAACGGTAAACAGTGGCACCCTTGATCGTTCCGCTTGAGGGCCGACCGTAGGAATCGGTATTGCCGCCTTCTTCGGCTTCTGCTACTTTTTCATAATTATCCACAAAAGCATAGAGGACTTTAGGATTGGATCTCGCGATATCGATACCGATGCGGCCCCGGAATTTTGGTTCCGGTATTCCGGAATTGATTTGCTCCCAGCTCTTGCCGCCGTTGGTGGTTTTCCAGATACCGGACCCGGTATAACTATCCTCGGTGCGGGGATCGTTCCACTTTTTGCGGATTCTCTGCCAGGTGGTGGCGTACAGGGTGCTCGGATCTGAAGGATCCATAACCAGGTCAATAGCGCCGGTCATTTCGTTCACATACAGCACTTTATCCCATGTTTTGCCTCCATCGGCGGTTTTGTATACACCGCGATCGGGATTGGTAGTCCATTCATGTCCCGAGGCTGCCACGTAAAGAACATCCGTATTTTTCGGATTGATCACGATACGGGCGATGGTGAAGGTATTCTCGAGACCCATGTGTTTCCAGGTTTTCCCCCCATCGGTCGTTTTAAAGATACCGCAACCTGATTGCGAGCTTCTGAAAATGTTAGCTTCTCCGGTTCCAACCCATAGAACCTGAGGGTTTTTCGGATCGAGTTCGATATCTCCGATGGCCGTTGAAACCTGCTGATCGAATACCGGCGCCCAGGTGACGCCTTCATTCTCGGTTTTCCAGACACCGCCCGAAGCAGTTGAAACATACATTGTATAAGATTTCCCGCGGGGTTCCACTACGGCAATATCTGTACAACGGCCGCTGATATTGGTTGGTCCGAGAAATTGCCATTTCAGGTCTTTGAAAGCAGAGGCGGATTTCATCGCCAGGTACTTATCGAATTGTGCCAGGCGTTCCTTCCCAGTAACGATAGGTGATTTAGCCTGCTGGGAATAGGCCATGGGGGCGCCTGCCCAGACGAAGGCCAGTAAAAATAAGATACGAAAGGATTGAGCTTTCATCTTAGGTTTTAATTTAGTTTGTGTTTTCAGTCAAAAATAGGTTTTTAATGGGAAACTAAACAAAACAAACCCGTCATTTGTAGGGAAAGTAATAAAATGTAGAGGATGTCATTGAATTTATCGGGAAAGTTGAACCGGGTTCGCGTGGAGTCTATCCGTGAGATTGCAGATAAGGTGTATGTTTTGGAGTTTCATCGGTTTTTTGAATTTGAGGCCGGTCAGATTATTTCGATCGCGCTGGCCGGCAACGAGGAACCGCGGATGTATTCTATTGCCATCGCTGTCGCCGGAACCATTGTATTATCTTTGCGGCAGTACGGAGATGGTGGTGGAGACGAGGGACATTCTGATTAATAAAGGGGTGTCGTTTAGAAGGATAGTGGGAGAAATCTACTTCTAGGTTAGAGGTCCCCGCCTGCCAGAATTCGTTATTAGGAACGGGGTCCCGGCCTTCGCCGGGATGACAATAGGAGCAATATGGAAGATACGAGTAAAGAGAGGTTGTTTGGGATGACGCCAGAGGAGGTGGCGGCGATTTGCCAGTCATTGGATATGCCGAAGTATTCGGCAGGCCAGATTGTGGATTGGTTATACAAGAAAAGCATCCTGTCGATCGATGATATGACGAACCTGGCGGTGAAATATCGCGAGGCGCTGAAGGAAAAATATGAAGTAGGATTATATCCTCCGTCGAAAATGGAGGAGTCGGTGGATGGGACTAAGAAATACCTGTACCAATCGGGTATAAAGAAATTTGTGGAAACAGCATATATACCTGATGGTGAGCGAGCCACGCTGTGTGTTTCATCGCAGGTGGGGTGCAAGATGGGTTGCTTGTTCTGCATGACCGGCAAGCAGGGATTCCAGGGGAACCTCACCGCCGGAGAGATTGTAAATCAAATACATAGTTTGCCGGAACGGGATAAATTGACTAGTGTGGTTTACATGGGGATGGGTGAACCGTTTGATAATCTCGAGAATGTATTGCGGAGTATTGAGATATTGACGGCTGAGTGGGGATATGCCTGGAGTCCGAGGAGGATTACGGTGTCAACCATCGGTATCATCCCGGCTATGAAAGCCTTCCTTGAGCGGTCGCAGGCCAATCTGGCCGTGAGCCTTCATTCACCTTTTGAGGAAGAACGGCGGATGCTGATGCCGGTTGAGCAGGTTTACCCGCTGCCTGAAATGCTGAAAACCATCCGGTCGTGGGATTTTGGCCGTCAGAGGAGAATCTCGTTCGAATACATCCTGTTTAAAAATCTGAATGATACGCCGCGTCATGTGAAGGAAATGGCCCGGTTATTAAATGGCATGCGCTGTCGGATTAACCTGATCCGTTTTCACCCGATTCCCGATACTCCTTTGGAAGGATCAGACGATCAGGCTGTTCAGGATTTCAAGGATGCTCTGAACAGAAAAGATATTCTGACCACGGTCAGAGCCTCGAGAGGCGAAGATATCCGGGCCGCATGCGGACTTTTATCCACGATATCTATAGCAACATGATTCCCAGAATACTACTCGATACCGCGGCCATTCCCGGAAGCGACAAGGAACTTCGGTTATATAAGCATGCTAAAGATTTCTCGATTGACATTTCCGGCGAGGGTGAATTGATGAGCAGCCGGGTTCACGGTTCGGAGGAGGCGCTGGCCGAGCTCACCTGCAGCAGGATTGTCAGCCGTATCCGGCCAAAGGTGCTGATCGGGGGACTGGGCATGGGGTTTACCCTGGCAGCAGCGCTGAAGCACCTCGGAACCAATGCTGAATTGGTAATAGCCGAGCTCGTACCGAAAGTGATCGAATGGAACAGAGGACCTCTTGGCGAGGAGGCGGGAAATCCGCTCCTTGATAAGCGTGTAACTGTAAAGGAAGAAGATGTTGCCAAAATTCTAAAAGCAGAAAATCAGGCTTTTGATGCTATTCTCCTGGATGTCGATAACGGTCCGAATGGATTAACTCACCACGACAACGACTGGTTATACTCTGTTTTTGGGCTTCATGCATCCTACCAGGCACTCAAACCAAGAGGGATATTGTCGGTTTGGTCGGCCGGACCGGACGTCCGTTTTAGCAAACGGTTGCGCCAGACCGGATTTAAAGTGGAAGAAATACGGGTACATGCGTATGGCAAAAAGGGTGGTAAATGCCTGATCTGGTTAGCTGAGAAGACGATAAGACTTTAAGACAAGAAGACTATAAGACCGATAAGCAGTCTTACCGTCTTTCTTAAAGTCTTATAGTCTTATAGTCTTTCTTGCTGTCTTCTTAATTTATGACCGAAATCACCCTAACCGCCAGGTCACTATTGTAATACATCTGCAGGATATACAATCCTTTTTGAGTGTCAAAGGTATTCCAGTGGACAAAATTCCTGCCCTGATTGAATTCCCGCTTCTCTATTTGCCCAACTTCCCTTCCGGTCACATCGTATATTTTCAGAATAACTTCTCCTTTTTCAGGGAGGTCAAACACGATCGTAGTTTCATAAGCAAATGGATTCGGGAAGTTGCTCAGGTTGTAATTTTCTATCGTCAGGCGAACGATAACCTCATTACTCAAGTAGCTGAATTTTTCTGATTTCACTGTATAACCATGAGCGATTCCTGCGGTTACAATTTTTCCGGCATTGATGTTGTCAACAGTAACCCGGTGTTCAGCCATAACCGAATCGGTTTCACCCGGGGCCAGGGAAGCAATGGTCCTGCTGAAATCCAGCAAGACTTTTGTATCTGTCAGGTAAATATCATTCATCGTAACATTTCCTGTGTTTTTAACCATTACGGTATACACAATCACATCACCAACCTTTTTAAAGATGGATTGGGATGCAGTATTGGAAACCGTCAGTTCATGGCGTTGTAACGCGATAACCGTTACGGTGTTACCTTTCTTTTCAATGGTATTGCCTTTTAGGTCGAACCCGGCGGAAGTAGCCACACTGACCACCTTCCCGGCATTGAGATCAGCCTGGGTGATCGTATGTGATGCTAAAACCATAAATGATTCGTCAGGGAGAAGAATTGTATTAGGTCGTACCGTAATGATTACAGCGTTCGGATCGGTGACGGCAGTACTGATAATGCTGACATTCCCCGAGTTCTTCACCTGGATATTGTAGTGGATGACTTCACCAACCATACTGAAGCTTGATTCCAAAGCTGAGGCAATGGTTGATAGTTCAGGATTCTGCAATCCCAGAACCGATATCTCATTGCCCGGTACTTCAACCTGCTGTTTGTCGGGATCATTACCGGAAGCATTGACTGCCCGGACTACCTTGCCTGCATCCAGGTCGGCTACCGTAATGGTGTAAATAGCAGATAATCTGGCGGTATTGCCCGGAGCCAGGTTCAGAACCGGACTGCCGCTGATCGTCAAATCTCCCTGTGAATAGAGAACAATATCAGAAACGGACAGGTTTCCGGTGTTGCCAACCTCAATGGTATAATGGATCTGGTCGCCCACAGCCTTGAATGAAGTTTCGGTTGCCGAGAACCTGGTGGTAAGCTGCGGATTCTTCAATGCATAAATAGCAACCTGATTGCTTTGCTCATTAAATGCGGTTCCATCGGGATAGGTACCCGTGATCGATGCGGTATTGCTGATCAAACCGACATCCAGGTCGGACTGGGTGACCACGTGAATGGCCGCTATGGTTACAAATCCGGAAGCCCTCAGACTGGCAATCGTTTGGTTACCTGATATCACCGCGTTCGGATCAGAAACGGTAATGTTGGAGACCGGCACCTTCCCGTGGTTTTTCACGGTAATGGTATAATGGATTGCTTCCCCAACCTTACCGCAATTGGCTTCCTGAATAACTTCAGTAACAATCAGGCCTTCAGCTTTATTGGCCTGGATCGTCAGTTCGTTACTGATGCTGGTGATTTGCTTGCCGTTAGGATCGTTCCCAGTCACAGTTGCCGAACTGATGAGCTTCCCGGCTGACAGGCCGGACTGGGTAACCACGTGTTCAGCAGTTACAGCAGCCTTGGCTCCGGGAACGAGATTTGCAATGGAATTGCCATTGGTCAGGACTGCATCCTGATCGGCTACTTTGAGGTTGGTCAGCATGACATTACCGGTATTCCGGACTTCGATGGTATAATGGATCACATCACCCGGCAAACTGTAACTGTTTTCAGCTGCCGTTAGGGCAGTTGTCATTTGAGCTTGCTGAGATCCTTTGACAATCATCTGATTACTATTTATCCGGATCATGCTGCTGTTTGGATCGAAACCGGAAATAGTGGCTGTTTTTTCAACAAACCCAATATTCAGATCGGCCTGTGAAATGGTATGAGTAGTTTTGACGGTAACACTCTTACCCGGGTTCAAACCGGCAATCCGGTTGCTTCCGGTAGTACTGGTGTTTGGATCCATTAGTGTAATACCGGTGATTGTAACGTTTCCGGTATTTTTGATCTCATTGGTATAGTGAATCAGATCACCAACCTTGCTGTAGAAGGTTTCTTCAGCTGTTTTAGTCAGGATCAGATTCGGGCTCTGCTTAGCAAAAACGGTTACTTCGTTACTGGTTGCTTTATCAATGAAATCATAAAGATCCTTACCTCTGGCAGTAGCCACATTGACTACTTTGCCTGCATCCAGATCCGATTGAGTAATAACATGGAAAGCAGTTACAACGGCCGTTTTACCGGAGGCCAGTCTGAAAATTGGGTTTCCACTGGTAATCATTGCATTCGGATCGCTGACAACGATATCGGACATGGTAGTGCTGCGGAAATTCTTGACAGCCATTAAATAGTGAATCGTGTCCCCGATTGCGCTGAATGAAGTTTCCAACGCAATTTTTGAAATGACCAATTGGGCAGGCTGGTTTGCGAAAAGGGTTACTGCGTTACTGTCATCGCGGACCGGTTTACCTGCAGGATCAATACCTGCTGCAAAAGCGATATTGGTAATTTTGCCGGTATCCACATTTCCCTGGGTAACCACATATTCACCAGTCGCTTTAACAGTATGACGCGGAGCCAGACTGCTGATGGGACTGCCTTCCAATATAACGACTTTCGTATCCGAGACCACGATGTTTGTAACGGTTACGTTACCGCAGTTGAACACTTCGAAGGTATAATGGATAATCTCTCCAACTGAATAGAATGTCGTTTCGGTTGCGAATTTTGTAATAGTCAACTGTGGCCGTTGTAATCCATTCACAGTTACCGCATTACTGGTGTCCATGACCGGAAGGCCGTCCAGGTCGGAACCGTTTAATAATGCTGTATTGAGCACTTTACCGGCATCCAGATCAGCTAGTGTAATGGTATGAACGGCAGTTATAGTTGCCTCTTTGCCAGGATCAAGAATACCGATTGGAATCCCTGATGTGATTACCGCATTTAGATCGGTAACCAATAAATTATAATAACTGTTTACGTTACCAGAATTAGTCACATGGAGGTTATAATGGATCATATCACCAACTGCGCTGTAAGTAGTGTCAATGGCCGATTTATTGATAGTAAGATCTGGATTTATTCCTTTGACAGTAAGCGTTACAGTAGTCTGATCACAGTTACTCGGATTCAGCATTTCACAGATCCTATAGTCCAGATAGTAAATACCGGCAGGGGTATGTGGAGCAATTATCACGCTCGTACCGTTCAGGGTAACATTCGGATTGGTGGAGTTGACAAATGTTACGGTTACCTGTGATGGAATCAACGGGTTTCCGTTTAGCTTATCGTTAACCAGAACATTGGGAACTGCTATACCACCAAGTATTCCGTTAACACTTCCCTCATCAGGGATAGCAATAATCAACGAGGGGTTAACCGGCGCGGTAACCGCTATGGTAACGACCGCCTGGTCCCAGTTTGTCGGATTCAGTACTTCGCAGATCCGGTAAATAATGGTATAGGTACTTGCCGGAGTGCCTTCCGGTACGCTTATGATGCCGGTCAGCGGGTCAAGTGTCGGAACGGGATTGTCTGTATTGACCGGCGTGGCCGGGGTGAGCACTTCGACTGTGATCTCAGTGATATTTACCGGATCACCGTTCAATTTGTCGTTGGTCAATACATTGCCTGCATTGATAGTGCCTTCGTATCCGTTCACTGGACTGAAACTATCGTCATGGGCACAAATATTTTTCACGATAACAACATGAGCAGAGGCTACTGAAGTACATCCAACAGAATTGGTAACGGTATAATTGTATGTTCCTGCAGCTGAGCCGGATAGGGTTGAACTTGAACCGGTTCCTGCTAATGCTCCCGGATTAATGATCCAGTTTTCGGCGGGGAGGCCGGTTAATAAGACGCTTCCTGTTGCAAGGATACAGGTAGGTTGTGTGATTGTACCTATTGTTGGTGCTGTTGGAGTTACCGGTTGCGCATTGATTACCACATCGGCGGATGCTAGCGAAGTACATCCAA
>QYQM01000140.1 GCA_007280905.1 Porphyromonadaceae bacterium
ATGATAGAAATCATTACCAGATTAATAAAATCTATGAGTATGTTTATAAAAATATTCAGAAAGGAATTTTCCTGAAAGAGGCAGCTGCCATTGTGTTTATGGAACCAGGTTCATTTTGCCGATATTTTAAAAAGAAAACAAATCAGACTTTTATGGATTTTGTCAAAAATGTCCGGATTGGGATAGCTGCAAAATTATTGGCTGAAACAGACAAGCAAATCACTCAGATATGTTACGAATGCGGCTATAAAAATTTAGCTAATTTTAATCTTTATTTCAAAGGAATTATGAAGAAAACTCCGTCGGAGTACCGCAAGGATTTTAAATAGTTTTATTTAATATTTATTCATTTGCTCCGGCTGTACTCTTCGGTCCTTAACTTCTTTCTATTTTCACTATACCATATTTTATTAAAAACTGTTCGCAGAAGTTAATATTTTATTGGTATCAGGCAACAATTGATACAAAAAGAACAATTTTCTAATGTTCCTTTGATCTGATGGATATACCCATTATACTGTTTTGTCTAAAAGGAGGATTGCTTGAATTTGAGATGGCAGATAAAACTAATTAAAAGCAAAAGCTATGAATAGATCTGAATATCAGTACTATAAATTAAACCTATTGGAGTTTAGCTGGATTAATCAACCCAAAGTTTTTACATTAGAAAATGACCGTCTGACCATTATAACCGATCCGGAAACAGATTACTGGCAACGCACCTACTATGGTTTTCAAAACGACAATGCCCCTGCCTTCATTAAAGATATTGAAGGCGACTTTACCTTTATGGTAAAATCCGATTTTGAACCTGTAAATCAATACGATCAATGCGGAAACACTACCAGCAGATGAGGATTTTTCATATGCACATCCCGTTATCGATAGCACGGGCTGGTGTTTACGCGTGCAGTCCATTGAAATCAAGCTTCGAAGCAGTCTTTTCTAATTTTGAATTGGGCTCATGTAAATGGGCCGACCAACACTAACTGAATTATTATGAGAAAGTTGAGACAATATTTATTTCAAGGTCCTACTTTGGTTTGCATCTTCATTTTTTCTTTAGGCTTGATTTCCTGCCAACAAGAGGCAAAAAAAACGGAAAGCACTTCAGGCGAAGAGATTTACCAGGATGTACCGTTTGTGCAGGAGTTTCACGATGCTTATATGGTCGGTAATAACCAAGCCGATAATGAAGTGCGGAGTATTGCGGTTGACCGCGAATCAAATGTCTGGATTGCAACAGCTTCGGGGATTTTTCTCAAAAAGGCTGACCGCAGAATTTGGGATCCTGTTATCACGGGCGATGACCGGGGGCCGGCCTATTCGGTTATCGTTAATCCGGATGGAGATGTTTTGCTGGGAACCTGGAACGGTATTTACAGGTACAATAATCATCTGCTAAAAAAAGAAGAGGGGCCAACTCCGCCAATATCAGTAATTTGTAATGATGGAAACGGAAATTATGCTTTAGGTCCATACGGAATCTGGCGCTACCAATCCAATAAATGGGAACAGCAGGAATATCAAATATCGCGTGCAATACGTGACGCCATTACAGACAGGAAGGGTAATCTGTGGGTTGGAACAGATGCCGGACTCTATCTTTGCAGAGATGGCAAAACAAAATTGTACCAGGATGTTTCCGAATTGATCAGCTGCTATGTCCGCGCAATTTCATTCGGCCCTGACGGAAATATCTGGACCGGGGTGATGGGTGGCATTTCTGTCCGGGATAGTGAACACCTGATTAAAAATCTGACCCCCAAAGATGGACTTCCTTCTGCATCAGTAAACTGTATCAGTCAATCGCCCGGAGGAATCATGTGGATCGGGTCCGATGTCGGCGTGGTCCGTTTTGCAAAAGATGGCTCGCACTCCCTGCGCTTTAGCAAACGGTGGTTGACCGATAACAAGGTTTCAGATGTGGCTTTTGATGTTGCGGGGAATGCATGGATTGCCACTGCCAAAGGAGTGAGTGCCATTAAAAGGCGGATGATGACCTTGAAGGATAAGGAACAGGACTATTATAGTCAGTTAATGAGAAAGCATATGCGTGATCCCTGGACCTGCGGAATCCTGAGATTGGAAATTCCCGGAGATACCACTTCATGGCGCAATTCGGATGACGATAATGACGGGGAATATACAGGAGGCTATTTGGCCATGGAGAGTTTCAGATATGCTGCAACGAAGGACGAAGATGCCAGGATCAAAGCACGAAAAGCGTTTAATTTTTTGAGATTTCTGCAGGAAGTAACAGGTACCGAAGGATTTTTTGCCCGCTCCATTGTACCTTCCGATTGGACAAAAGTGAATGACGGTAACAGAACTTATACAAAAAAACAGCTTGCTGATGAATTAGTTAAGGATCCGCGCTATAAACCGGTCGAACAGAGATGGCGCAAGTCGGTCGACGGCAAGTGGCTATGGAAAGGTGATACCAGCAGCGACGAGATGGATGGGCACATGATGGGCTATTTTTTCTACTATGAATTTGCAGCCGGTGAGGAAGAAAAAATATTGATCCGTGACCATGTTAAAAAAATAATGGACCATTTGATAAAGACCGACTACAATCTGATTGATATTGACGGAACGCATACCCGATGGTCGGTTTGGTCGCCGGAGCAGTTAAATCATGACCCGGACTGGGCCTCGGAAAAAGCCCTCAATTCATTTGAACTTCTTGCCTATCTTAAATTTGCAGGGCACATTACCGGTGAAGAAAAATTTGAAAAGGAATATCGCCGTTTGATTGGCGAGGAAGGGTATCTTGAAAATGCATCGCATTTAAACTCCAAGAATCCGGCCTGGCAAATATATTTTGACCGTACTCTGGAAGGCTATCTGTTCCCCATCTTGCTGAAGTATGAAAAGGATCCGGAACTGCATCAGTTTTATAATAAACTGATCAACGAATGGATGGACAATCAGCCAGCCGGGGAAAACCTGATCAATAATCTGACCTATGCTTTGGCTACGGGTAAAAAAGTCAATACGAGTCAAACAATTGATTTTCTGAAAGATGCTCCTCTAGATCTGGTTGATTGGCCGATCGATCATACTTTACGCGAAGATGTTCAAATTGTCAGAAGCCCGATTCTTGAAGAGGTTCAGATTTCCGAACTTCCACCGGCAAGTGAACGGTCCACGGTACGATGGGATAAAAATCCATGGGCTGCAGTACAAGGAGATCCGCAGCAGGTGAGGGAACCGGTTTTTTGGCTTTGGCCTTATTGGATGGCACGTTATCTGGATATTATTCAAGGTCCTACCGCTAAATGAATAGGAAAGAAGAAATCAAATTTTTTAAAATCTGACTTTCATGAACATACGTTTAATATCATTATGCCTGTTCATCCTGGTAATTGATTCCTGCACCAGCAATAAAATTAAACCGGAAGTAACAGCACTGCGATGTGAATATATTGCCTGTCCGGTGGGAATGGATGTGCTATCCCCCCGTCTTTCTTGGCAGATGAAGAAAGACGTCAGAGGTGCCAGGCAAACAGCTTACCGGATCATGGTTGCCACAAGCGATGAACAATTGTTGAATAACACTCCTGATCTTTGGGAGTCGGGCAAAATTAACTCTGATCAATCTATTCAGGTTGTATATCATGGCAAGCCATTACGATCCGGAATGGAAGTCAGCTGGAAGGTTCAGATATGGGATGAAAAGAATAATGTTTCTGCCTGGAGCAGTATCTCTCATTGGGAAATGGGGCTTCTTGATCATGGAGATTGGCAGGCAAAATGGATTGGTGGACCAGGTTCGTTAACATCCGGTGACTGGAAACAAGCTTCTCCGCTTTTTCGAAAAAAGGTGGCTGTTTCCAGAAAAATCAAAAAAGCACGGGCTTACATCAGCGGTCTCGGATACTACGAGCTTTATATCAACGGGGAAAAAATCGGAGATCATGTTCTGTCACCCAATCAAACAAATTACGACCGGCAGAAAGTTGAGAAATGGAGCGAACCAAGAATTGGGAACATGACCACAAGGGTCCTGTATGAAACATTTGATATTACCTTCTCTCTGAAATCCGGGGAAAATACCATTGGTGTTATCTTGGGAAATGGTTGGTATATTCAGGCTGATCATCCGTTAGATACTTCACTTTGGTATGATACTCCGCGCCTGATAGCTCAGATCGGGATTGAATATGAAGATGGAAGTAAAGAATTAATAATCAGTGACGAAAGCTGGAAAGCCTCATTAAGCCCCATCCGTTATAACGGGTTACATACCGGTGAAATATACGATGCCCGGACGGAGCAGAATGGATGGAATGCAACAGGGTTTGACGACTCAAAATGGGTGTATGCGGTCAGTGTACGTCCTCCAACCGGAACCCTGACAGCACAAATTTCCCCACCCGATCGGGTAACCAAAACTATCAAACCAATTTCAGTAACCCAACCTGAAAAAGGGATATACCGTTTCGATTTGGGAAGATTATTCTCGGGTTGGGCAAAATTGCAGATATCCGGCCCCAGGGGAACAGTGATTAAACTGCGTTTTATAGAAGAGTTTGGCCCAGCTTACGGTCAAACCGACACATACATATTAAAAGGAGAAGGAGCAGAAACATGGGAACCGCGCTTTACCTGGCATGCTTTCAGATATGTTGATGTGATCGGGTCGCCGGTTGAATTAACCGTCGAAAATATTGAAGGAAAGGTTGTAAATACCGATATAATCAGAGCCGGAAGTTTTGAATGCTCGAATCAATTGCTGAATCAAATCCTCGACAACTATCAATGGACTCAACTGGGCAATGTACATGGCGGTGTCCCAAGCGACTGCCCGCATCGCGAGCGCCGGGGATATACCGGGGATGGTCAGATCTCGGCAAAAGCGGCCATTTACAATTTTGACATGTCACCGTTTTATACAAAATGGTTAAATGACATCGGTGATGCACAGAATCATATCACCGGGTATGTACCGAACACAACTCCGTATCAGGATGGGGGAGGTGGAACTGCATGGGGTTCAGCGTATATTATCATTCCCTGGTATATGTATCAGTATTATGGGGATAAACGCATTCTTGAACAGCATTATAAAGGAATGAAACTCTGGGTTGAATATCTTAAGAATCAACTGAATAAAGACGGGATTTTGGTTAATCAGGGGCTTGGAGAGTGGGTCCCGCCTGATATTGTCGAAATCCAGCCAGATTTTGTGAATTCCTGCTATTATTACCATTGCTGCCAATTAATGACAGAAATTTCAGGAGTCCTAAATAATAGTACCGACAAACTATATTATGCTCAATTAGCAGCAGAAGCACAGGCAGCTATCAATACCATATATTACCATGCCGGGAATTCAAGTTACTCCATAGGCCGGCAGGGGGCAAATATTTTTCCGCTGGGCTTCGGAATTGCAGAAAAGGAAAATGTTGAGGCTGTCTTTAATAATCTTTTAAAGAATATTATTGATCAAAGCAAATTACATTTTGATACCGGCATACTGGGCACTCCACTTCTGGTCGAAGTATTAACCGAAATGGACAGGACCGACCTGGCTTATACACTGATGAACCAACGGGACTTTCCCGGTTTTGGTTTTATGATTGACAAGGGAGCCACCACAATCTGGGAAACATGGCAGGGTGATGTATCTCACAGTCACCCCATGTTCGGGAGTGTTTGTCAGTGGTTTTATCAAAATCTTGGCGGAATTTCCCCGGACCAGAATAATCCGGGTTTTAAACATGCCGTAATCAAACCATCTCCGGTCAGCAGTTTGTCCTATGCAAATGCTTCATACCAATCAATTTATGGAGAGTTTAAAACTGAATGGAAATTTGTGGGTGATGACTATTTGCTGAAGGTTACTATTCCTGCCAATACTTTCGCAAAGGTTTATGTTCTGGCAAGTGATAAGAAAAAAGTTACAGAAAGCGGCAAATCCATTTCTAAAAACCCGAATATAAAGTATCTCGAAAACCAGGGTAAATATGCCGTTTACGAG
>QYQM01000150.1 GCA_007280905.1 Porphyromonadaceae bacterium
TCACACTTAATCGATTGAATACCAAATATCTGGGAGTCCACACAAACGCCTTTTTTCAAACACGCAAAAAATGCACTACTGATTTTCAAGTCATTGCAAAATCGCCAACAAATAGATCCCCAAAAAAAGGCGGTATTTTGTTGAAATTTAACAAAAACGGGGAGCGAGGGCTGCAATGTGGGTTAAGATGAGATGAATGAATTATTAAAATGTCATTAAAAAGGCTTCGATTCCATTCTTTCTGTCGCAAGCAGCAATTGAATTATGAAATCCAAACCTTTTCTGACCTCGGAGATATGTACTGCTGACGATTTCGAACAATTTTTTTTAGTCCAGCAATGATTCCGATAAAAAATCAGCGTTACGATTTGCTTATTGGGCTGTCCTTTTTTACCCAGTTCCCGGATTCTACTTTCGGGCAAACTGATAGAAAATGGAACAGCTTCTTGCCCTTGCCGGTGCTTTAATTGTTATTCTCCTGGGGATTGTCGGGTTCTGGATCCAGAAGTGGATCAAATCAACCGACGCTCTGACGGAAGCCATCTCTGATCTCAGGGTTGAAATCGCAACCAACCAGGTTAACGTCGATTCCCTCAAACAGCATTGTGCCACGCGATGCACCCTGATTGACGGGCAAATGAACATACATTCCAAGTCCATTCAGGAGAATTCACTCGATATCGCTCTCCTCAAACAATCCCTGCATTATGAAAGTGAGTAAGGATTTTTCACTGGCCGAATTCGTGCCACCGGCTATCTATGAGCATTTCGCAGAGAAATCGATCTGGTTCATCGATCCAAAAATTGTTCAGATGGCGCAGTTTATCCGGGATCGGTTCGGAGAGCCGATTACGATCAATAACTACCTCACAGGTGGGAGTTACCAGTATTCCGCATTCCGTGATAGTGCCTGCACCATTGGGGCAACAAACTCCCAACATCGCCATGGTCGGGCCATTGACTTTCGCATCCTAGGAATGAGCCCGATGGAAATTCGGGCAGATATCATCAAGAATTTTGACTTGTACCGCCCATCCGGCCTGACAACGATCGAAGGGGGAACCCCAACCTGGACACACATCGACTGCCGGTTTACCAATCAGGATACACTGTTAATCGTACCATATAAATAATAATCTAGAGACCATGAAAGAAGGAATTGAGAACATTAAGAATTGCGTGGGTTTTGTCCTGGACATTACCGAAGACGTTCAGTCGGCCATGAGTGATGGTAAATTCAGTGTGAAGGATACCGTCCATTTCATTGGAGATATCCCGCAGGTCCCTAAGGTGATCCGCTCAGCAGCCAAATTCTGGGATGAGTTCCAGGATCTTGATGAAACCGAGCAGGCCGAAATTGTTGTATTCGTTATCGACCGGCTGAATTGCAATACTGCCAAGGCGAAAGCAATCATCGTTCAGAGCTTCAAAACGGGTTGCGGCTCTTTTAGCTGTCCTTTTATTCTGATTGTATCTGACATAGAATTGTTCTGCATCAAATTCCAGATAACCCGTAATGAGACGGTTTCCATTGTCTTTGCTGACCTGGTCAAAATGTTTCCAATTTGACCAGGAGTTTGGTCAGCTCCTCCGGATCAACATTCCGTATTATGCTCATTCTAACCGTATCCGGATGATCGATGATCACCCGCGGACGATATTCACCAGGGTTATAATTCCCTTTCAATATTCCCAGGGCAGCAGGGTTGCTGAGAAACATATTGGTTTGTATAACAATGATTGCACTCCTTTTTATAAATTTATAACCTCTAACCCTGGAAAAAATGAAAACACAAATGACCCGAATTGCCCTGATCTGCTTATTGGCCGCAACATTGTTCCAATGCACCCAAGCTCCTAAAACCATAACCTTCGGAACACTGATTACGGATATGACAAATCCGCGCCTGCTAAGCGAGTACCCTGATCCCGGGTTTATATGCAAGCAATTCAGCAGCTACGACAGGCGGACCATTGCACCCGATCAGGATGGCTGGTTTGCCAACGCTGATGCTTCATGGTGGGTCAGGGAAGAAACCAATAGCGGCCGCCGCGAATTTGTCATGATGGATGCAACCGGACCCGGTGCGGTTGTTCGTTTCTGGATGACATTTGGCAATGAACAGGCCTATACCGGTACGCTAAGGATTTATCTGGATGGAAATACAATTCCGGCAATTGAAGGACCAGTTTTAAAAATTATCAGCGGTGGCCAGTTGGTTGGTGAACCACTGAGTTCATCGGTATCTCCTTTAACGATATATGCACAGCGAGGACACAATTTGTATATGCCGATACCCTATTCAAAACAAATCAAGATAACTTATGAATGCCCTGCCCTAAACCCCGAAAAACACAGCCCATCAGTTTATTACAATATTAATTACCGCACCTATGATGCAGGCACATCAGTAAAATCATTCTCCCTGGAAGATCTCAAAACCAACGCAATCCAGATCAGTGAACTGCAAGAGCGGCTATTAAAAGGCATTCGCCAGTCACCGGATAGTCCTGAAATGGAGCAGCATCAGATGGATGTTGGTGCTGCCATCGATGCCGGAAAAAATATCAGTCTCGAACTAAAAGGAACCCAGGCAATCTATGGAATGACTTTTAGGATCAAAGCCGGTAATCTCCCGCAGGCATTGCGGTCAACGGTTTTAAGTATAATATTTGACGGAGAGAAAACCGTTTGGAGCCCGGTAGGTGATTTCTTTGGAACCGGTTACCAGATCAGGCCTTATCAAACATGGTACACCCAGGTTGACAGCACCGGTCTTATGAAGGCTTACTGGGTTATGCCATTCCGAAAAACCGCTGTCATTGAATTGATTAACTACGGAGAACAGAAAGTAACTGCGGAACTTGCAGAGGTTACAACCGGCAAATACAAATGGACCGGCAACACCATGCATTTTGGAGCTATCTGGCATGAATACAATGGGATAGATACAAAAGGATATTCAGGAGACTACGTTAAGGGCAAGCATGAAGACATCAATTTTGTAAAATTGGAAGGTCAGGGTCAATATGCCGGAGATGCCATAACCATATTCAATACGGCTGATGCCTGGTGGGGCGAAGGCGACGAAAAAGTTTATGTCGATGGCGAGAAACTACCGTCTTCTATCGGAACCGGTACCGAAGACTATATCGGATATGCCTGGTGCAGACCCGAATTTTTCAACCATTTTCTGATTGCACAACCTGATGGATCAGGTAATTTCCATACCGGAATGACTGTTAATATGCGGCGACGGATGCTCGATGCCGTTCCGTTTACGCAAAAACTGAAATTTGATATGGAACTGTGGCATTGGGCTGCCACAAAGATGAACTACGCGATTGTTTCTTATTGGTACATGAAACCTGGCGGTAAGTGCCTCGTAGAGCCGGATCCGGCAATCGTTAAAATCCCGGTTTCATTAAAACGCGAAAACCTGTATCCACCGATAGCTGATCTGGCCGGCATACTGCAGGGCGAGCACCTGCGTGTAATTAGCGTATCAGCAGGATCATGGGAAGTCCAGAACTCATCAGAATGGGGATGGAGCAATAATGCACAACTCTGGTGGATGGACGGAGGGCCCAAAGGACTGCTGAAAGCAGAATTTGAAATGGCGCAGGAGGGAGATTATACCATTAAAGGAAATTTCACTAAAGCCATTGATTACGGCGATTTTAAAATGATGATCAATGATCAGCCAGTTAAAATGGTTTTCAAAGGATATCACAACCAATCAGGCAAATCGGTGATCACTGAGTTAGTCAGACTTGGAAAATTCCATCTGAAGCAAGGCATCAATACCATTCAGATTGAAATAATTGGCAAACAACCAAAAGCCGTTGGCCGGTATATGGTTGGCATTGATTGCCTTAAGATCAGGAATGACGAGTAGAGACATGCTGTAAGGCCGGTCCCTGGCCCCGATTCCGCGTTTTGTATTGGGCTCCTTGCTCATATCGAAAATCAATTCTCCGCCTTTCCGGATATCTTCATGTTTAAGGTAATTCCGGGTGTATGATTTTCCATTGAGTTCGGCCTTGTCAATGTATACATGATCAGGCAGGTGATTTGAATGGTTTGAATCCCGGGAATTATTTGAGCGATCTTACTCTAACCTCAATTGGAGTACCCATCAGAGCTCTCACCACCTCTTCGGGGTTTGAATTGTTAAAGTGGTATGGATAAAAGATTTTCAATTTTAATTTCTGTGCCGCTTCAACGGCCATACCAGGTGCCATGGTATAGGGAAGGCCAATAGGCAGGAAAGCAATATCGATATTTTTAAGTTTAGCCATTTCGGGGGTCAATTCGGTATCGCCGGCAACATAAACCTTCAACTGTCCGATAGTCAGGACATACCCATTACCCTCCCCTTTTGGATGATAGGGTATCCCGTTTCCGCGGAGACCGGTGATATTATAGGCAGCTATCGTTTCCACAGGAACTCCGGCTGCGATGAAGAAGGATTCATTCGGGCATACCTTTCCTTTTTTCAACTTATCAAAGCAAAGCCGGGTAAGAAAAATTTCAGTTTCAGGTTTTACAATCTTCTCAATTGCAATGGGATCAAGATGATCTCCATGGCCATGGGTCACAAGAATAGCATCAGCCTTTGGGAAAAGGGAATAGTCCGCCACTTGCATCACCGGATCGATAAAGATATTTCTATCCTGATAGTTAAACAACAGCGAACTATGACCAATTAAAGTAATCACCAGGTTCCCTCCCGAGGTTTGAATAGTATCCCTCTCAAACCTATTCTGTCCCATAGCTCCTATAGCCGATCCAATCATTATCATAATAACCAGTACCTTAACCTTCATAAACTCTCGTCTTATCGTTCTTAACATTCTTTTCGTTCTTACCGTTTCCGCAGTACTTTCGCCTTCTGCCGGTTAAACTGTCTTTTCGTTAAGGTTCCGTCGCGGTACATTCTTTCCAGCCGTTCAAGCTGGTCAAGTTTCTCCGTAAAATTCTCCCGGCGGTTAAGCATCATCCTCGCAGTCGGAAACAGGATGATTACCAACACAATCAAAATTAAAAGTATCTCAAAAGGTCCTAAAATGCCGCATATAATCATAGAGGTAAGACTTTCGCGTTGTTCTTCCGCAAATATAGACGAATCAAAGCATGAATATCCCGATTGTCAGGATAAAAGCGAATGGTGTCGCGAAGAATTTCCCGGTTATTTTCATGTTCAGCATCAGCGTAACCGAAACCCCGGTATTGTCCTTTTTCGATACAAACTACTCCGATTTCTCCTTTTGATTTTCCCTGATCTATGATGAGAAAATCCTGATGTTCATATTCAAACCTTTTCAAAAAATTCTGAACGCGCAGATTATAGGATTCAGCAGGTTCCTCGCCGGTACAGGCACCGTAACATTCCCCGATTCCTTTATGGAAACAGGCGCCTCCTGAATCGTATAAACCTGATAATTTATGACATAGGTTGTAATTTTCAACCCATTGTGTCAGCAATTCACGACCCTCCCTTTTTGAGGTAAAGGTGGTCAATGGCGCTTCGGTATCGTTGGTATTGCTGATTGAGAAATTGATATAGCCGTTCTTATCTTCAAAAGCAAACAACCCATAGTTAAAAATGCTTCGGCGCTGAACCCGGTTATAGATTGGCTTATGCTTTTTAATTTCATCAGATTCAAGCAATAAAGCAATAAGCTCATTGCCTGTAAGTTCCCAGGTAATATCTGCAATCCGGTCGCGCATTTCCATTGCCTTACGCGTGGTTTGATTATGCAGGTGCTGAAAGATTCTGGTTCTGATGACCTTGCTTTTTCCAATATAGATAAGTTCCTGCTGCTCATTCCAGAAATAATAGACTCCGGTTTCTTCCGGAAGTTTGTTTAATACTTTTTTGGTGATGTGCTCATTAAGGCCTTCGGGATGGCCTGGTTTAAGAATTTTTGCCGCGATATTTTTGTGATCCCGGTTCAGCAATTCTTCGAGAAGTTTTACGGTAGCGAGGGCATCGCCTCCAGCCCGGTGGCGGTTATTTAAAGAGATACCGATTGACGAACATAGTTTTCCGAGAGAATAGGAAGGTAACCCCGGCACAACCTGGCGGGCTAATCTGATCGTATCCAATGTTTTACGACTGTAATCATAACCGAGATTCTTAAACTCATTCCTGACAAAGCTATAATCAAAATTTACATTATGTGCCACAAAAATCTGATCCTCAGTTAATTCAACGATTTTTCGGGCAATTTCATAGAATTTCGGTGCATCTGCCACCATCTCGTTGGTGATACCTGTTAAACCTGTAATATAATAAGGGATATTAATCTCCGGGTCAACCAGCGTAACAAACTCATCTACAATAGTTAAACCATCGTGTATAAAAATGGCAATCTCTGTTATCTTGTCGTTTTTCGGACTGCCGCCGGTGGTTTCAATATCAATAACAGCGAACATTATTTTTACCGTTGGTTTTTGCCATGATCTCATTCAGCATATCAATCTGCATCTTTTGAACTTCCATTAATTCCTTTTGCTGATGTATGACCAGGTGATCGATTTTCTCATGAAGCATCCTGATTTCCAGTTCTGATTTCAGATTGATCATGTAGTCATTGCGCGATCGCTGACGATCCTTCTCCTCCTGACGATTCTGGCTCATCATAATGACCGGTGCCTGCATCGCGGCAATGCAGGAAAGTATCAGGTTCAGAAGTATAAATGGAAATGGATCAAATCCTTTTTTGGTTAGCCAGACCAGATTGACCAATATCCAGACTAAGATAAAGCTCAGGAAGAAAATGATGAATTTCCAGCTTCCTCCAAATAGGGCAATTTTATCAGCCAACCGCTGTCCAACCGTTAAACCCGCTTGTTCTTCATCGACCTTATCTGATATCGTAGATTGGTCTTTAATTTTGTCTATTACATTCTTTTCCAGGTCAGTAAGCTGTCCTGTTTCACTGATCAGGTAATTCTCTATGTACTGCTGCCGAAAATGGTTTAACTCACTGATTGACATAGAACTTTGCTCAGTAAATCCCGGAAACTCCGTCTGAACCAGATCCAATAAGGGATGGATAATGATGTGTCCGCTGGCCAACTCCTGAACAGGGAATTCCTTTTTTGAAATATCACTGATAAATGTTTTCATAAACTTCTATGAATTAGAATAGTAAGATATTCGTTGTCAGTTGTCAGTTATGGTTGTTGTGATTGTTATGGTGGTTATGATGGTTCTGGGCCATGGGTCATGGGTCATATGAAAACCGAAAACAGATATCCGACAACAATCATAACAATCATAACCAACAACTATTAGCCTCTCTCTTTTATCTCTTCCACGTCCTTCTTCAGGTTGGCAATCGCCGCGAATAACTCATGTTCCAAAGGTACCTTTTCCGGCATTTCGGAACTGATGTAATGAATGAACTTCCAGATTTCTGTGATTTCGTCAATCGCTAACCTGAACGATTTATATTCGCGGTTCAGGGAATGCAGGACAAACTGCTTGTGCCGGAAGTCCTTCTCAATCAGCTTAAAAACCAATCCTTCATCTTTGGTTAAAATGATACAGGGATCTCCGTTTTTCAGATAATCCCAGTTCTCCACAAATTCCCCGGTTATATAGGATCCGTCGGGAATCGGTTTCATTGAATCTCCGCTGATCTGAAAGGTGCGGTACTTTCGTTCCGGCGAAAGAAACGGCAGTTGAAAAACCGGCAATTCACGGATATATTCCGGATCAGCATAGCCCCTTTTATAGCCGGCTTTTGCTTTTTCGGCAACAAGCTCGATATTGTCCTTGTTCTGTTTGTCCACTGTCGTAGCCAGTATCCTTAGCTGACTGCCCTTGATATACACGTCATATCCGTCTTCCAGTTGGCGCATCTGGCTTTCGGGCATCGATGCCAGATCAATACGGACGAGGGTATCCATTGAAATCCGGAAATAATCCGAGAATAAACGAAGTTCGTTGATCCCGGGTTCGGCTACCCCATTCTCATACCCGGCATAGGTAGAACGCTTCATCCCCAGGAAGTTGGAAACTTCATCCTGTGTTCGCCCCCTTCGCTTTCGCAAAAACTTGATATTCGATTGAATAAACATATCTTTCTATTTTGATCGAAAGATAAACAAATTATTGACGATAATCTAATCACAATCAGTTATTGGTTGTCGGTTATCAGGTGGAACTCAACCCAGCGTCACGATTTTCGTTTAGTGACAGCAATTACAGGATCCGTTATGATAAGAGGGGCACGAATTCTCGGGCTCACTGGAGCCTTTGGATGGCTTTGGTTTCCGGTATTCCGAGCATTCAGAACCGCAAACCGGACATACCATAATGATTTTACTGCAAGGACCGTATATCGGATCAATATATTCCACCTTTGTTCCTTCAGCTTCAAAAATTATATGACAATCAAAACATTTGAATTCCATTTTCTGTCTATTTTGCAAAGGCATTAAACCTTGCGAAATTAGAAAAACCTGACAAACAGAACCTCAGAATTAAAAGCTATTCTAAAGAAACCTAACTTGGTCAATAAATCACCTGTTTTACCATGAAACTGCTGCTCGTTGAAGATGAAGCATTAATAAGGGAATCTGTTCACGAATTCCTTACCAACGAAGGGTTTCTGTGCGAAGCAGCCGCTACTTTTTCGGAAGCCTCATTTAAACTGGACTTATATGAATATGACATCATATTAATTGATGTCACACTTCCGGATGGAAACGGATTAAACCTGGTGAAACAGGTAAAATTATCACATCCGAAAACAGGCATTATTGTAATATCTGCAAGAAATAGCCTGGACGACAAGATCCTGGGACTTGATTTAGGGGCCGATGATTATCTGACCAAACCATTCCATCTTTCTGAATTGAATTCCAGGATCAAGGCATTACTCCGGCGGCGGTGGTTTCATGGCTCTGAAGAAATCGTGGCAGGGCTGTTGCGGATCAACCCGGAAAAAAGGCAATTAATCATTAAAAATCAATTAGTTGATCTCACAAGAAAAGAATTTGACCTCATCTTGTTTTTAGCGACAAATCCAAATCGGGGAATTCAACCGGACTGGACCTGGCATTGGTAAAAAGCATCTGCATCTCGAGTTCGATTGAAATCAGATATGAATTCAGCGATCACCTTCATCATTTTATTCTGATACTCCCTCATCTTTAGAATTGCTTTAGATTCAAAATGGATATTTGGCAGATAATTCAAAAATGATCGGACAATGAAAAATTTAATTATTATTTCGATGGTACTGGCGGCGTTTAGCATCAGTGCCTACGGCCAGGTTAAGGTTCCGGATGTTGCCAAAGCCGCTTTCTCCAAGAAATTTCCGAACGCTCAATCTGTTAAATGGAGTGAGGAAAAAGAAGGAAAAGCTGAGGTTGCTGTTTATGAGGCTGAATTCAAATTAAACGGTAAAGTTTCATCTGCCAATTTCAACAGCAAAGGTGAATGGCAGGAAACAGAATTAACGGTTGTGAAGGCCGATCTCCCCGCTGTAGTGCTAAAAACCGTTGAAAGTCAGTTCGCCGGATATAAACTTGGCGAAATGGCTTCTGTAGAAACTCCGGCAGGTAAGTCTTTTGAAATTTTAATGTCAAAGGGAAAAGACAAAATTGAAGTTATTATTGATCCACAAGGTAAAGTGATCAAGAAAACAGATGCCAAAGAGGAGGAAGATGAAGAAAAGGAAGACGGCAAATAAGATCTTACAATCTTAGAAATGAAGAGCCTTCGGGCTCTTTTTTGTTTTATAAAGATGTTTTTGAAAACCTGCAGACTTTTTCAGGAATCCTCCGATAACCGATATTACCGGCAAACTTCATTTCAGGTAATTCAATTGGTTTATTATTTGAAGCCGATTGATTTCGGATTGGGTAAGTTCATTACGCGTTTGAGCATAATTGTTTACAACGGAAAGAAAATCAAGCCATCTCACCATTCCTTTATTGGTCTCAATCTTATAAAGTGTTATCAGCTTTTCCAAACCGGTGAGTTGATTTTTAATGTCTGATATGAGGTCATCTGTGAGGATTAGCTGCTCAAAAAGCAGATCTTTCTGCTGCTGATAACGATTTTCGAAATAGGACCGGTATTGAGCACGAGTATTTTCAGATAAGGATACCTTTTTGTGCTCCAACTGACGTTGCTTACCGTTATATAGTGGCATTGTGAAACTCAAACCGATACTGGTTCCAAGGTTATACGGCAACCGTCTCGGGTTTACAGCGTTAATACCAGCATCAGCAAATGCAGCAAAACGGGGTCTGTAGTCCAGATCGATCAACAGTTGCTCATTCATATTTTTCAAACTGTCGATTTTGAACTGTACCATGTTGGGTGATGTACTGATATCAAAGGAATTCCGAACTAAAAGATCCGGTTTTTTAAGCTCCACCGTTGTGGTGTCATGAATTCCACAGAGCAAATTGAGGATAGCCAGATCATTCTTATATTGCCGGTGAGCCTGCTTGCCGAAGATCGACCGTGAGGTAATGTTAACGGTAAGATTAAGATAATCAGTCTGCTGATATATCCCTTGTTCAACCAAAAGCTTTAAAACCATCTGCTGGTCCTTAAACATGGTCAGGATTACCTTTTCAAATTGAACCTGACTGAAATCTGCGTAGGCAGTGATATATTGTGCAGTAATCGCCTCTTTTAAATCAGTTTCAGTGATCTTTAGGTTATTTTCTGTTGTAAGCTTCTGAATAAAAACGCTTTGCAAGTGAATTTGAGCGATTTTTTTAAAGAACAAGGGTTGATCGACCCTCAGCAAAGCCGCATAATAGCCCCCGTTGGTGATGGCACTATCATAAGCAAATCTTCCGATTGCGGGAGGGTACATCAAATCAGCAGCTACACCTATCTGCGGCTTGAATCCGGCTAAAACCTTCAGGCTGTCGATTGCTTGCGACTGAAGCCGGGTGGAGTAGTCCTTCAGAAACGGGCTGTTCTTTAGTCCCTTTGCAAGGTAATCCTCGAGTGTTTGCCCGTTACAGACGATGCTTAATAGCGATAACAATAGGACCAGCGGTACTGTAAATATTGATCTGGTATAAAAATTGGTCCTTCGGATTGCTTTTTCTGGAGTGAACATATTATCTGTAAATTCAGAGGAAAATAGATTTAAAATCTAAAGCAAATCTAAAGAATTCCGCTTACTGCCCTACTCTCATTACCAGGGAATCTCGTATATTTGATTTGTAACTATTCAGCAGTAAAAGAAATGACACAAAAACCACGGAGACACAGAGAACATAGAGAAACACATAGATCTTCGATGAACTCCGTGTTCTCTGTGCCTCTGTGGTGAGTAGTTACTTTGATTTAAATAATTCCTCTCATGAAAAGAATCCCATTGCTCCCTGCCCTGATGCTCATCATGGTCATCGTTGCCTGTAATCCTAAAAATGAAAACCAAGAACCTTCAAAAGTATCCGACAGCAAGGTTCTTCTTCAACTAATCACCAATCCACCGTCCACCTATCGGGCTGCTCCGTTATGGGATTGGAACGATAAAATCACCCGTGAGGAAATTGAATTCCAGTTGAAAAAGTTTAAGGAAGGCGGCCTTGGCGGTGTATTTGTCCACCCGAGGCCCGGACTGGTAACTGAATATCTCTCAAAAGACTGGAATGAACTATTTCAATTTACCGTACAAACTGCAAAAAAGCTCGAAATGCAGGTATGGATCTATGATGAAAACTCATACCCGAGCGGCTTTGCCGGCGGCCATGTCCAGGCCAGATATCCGGATTCCTATAAAAATGGTTCCGGCCTCGGGGTTAAAATTACCCAAAACCTCAAGGAGATTGCAGACCTCCCCGTTGAGGTGCTCCTGAAACAAACGGTAAAGCCCCTCAATCCTCAGGCAAAGCCAACTTACTATGTTTTCTATCGCACATTCGCCAAACCATCATATTGGTATGGAGGCTTTCCTTATGTCGACCTTCTGTTTCCGGGGGTAACCGACACTTTCATGAAGGCAACGATGGAAGGGTATGAAAAATACAATAAAGAGGATTTTGGAAAAACTCTTCCCGGAATTTTTACCGACGAACCCAATCTGGAAGCAGCCAAAGGCCCCCAAACATTGATTAGATGGACACCTGATCTGTTCGACCAGTTCGAAATCCGATGGGGTTACCGGCTGGAGCCTGAGATGGTTTCCCTGATAGAAGAAACTGACAACTTTACAAAGGTTCGCCACGATTATTTTACCCTCCTTCTCGAGATGTTTCTTGACCGTTGGGCTGTCCCATGGTTTAATTATTGCGAAAAAAACAATCTCAACTGGACCGGACACTATTGGGAACACGGCTGGCCCTATCCCGGAGAGGGAATTGATGAAGCTGCCTTCTATATGTATCATCAGATGCCGGGAGTGGACATGCTTGGCCGGTCGTACGATTCAACAGGCATGGACGGGCAATTCGGGAATACCAGGGCCATTCGTGAACTGGGCAGTGCAGCTAACCAGTCGGGATGGAACCGCAGGTTAAGTGAAACCTGGGGAGGTGCCGGCTGGCAGATCAGTTTTTCCGAGCTGAAAAGGCTGGTCGATTGGGAAGTGGCACTGGGTGTGAACTTCGTAAACCCGCATTTATCCTATTACAGCATGCAGGGCGTAAGAAAATTTGATTACCCGCCATCATTCAGCTACCAGGAACCCTGGTGGGGAAACTTCTCGCTGCTGGGCGATTATATCGGGAGAATCTGCCTGGCAATGTCGGCAGGCGAACAAGTCAATAACATCCTGATCCTACAGCCAAACACCACCGCCTGGATGTATCATACCACCGTAAAAAATGATCCGCGCATCTACAACCTATCGGTCACTTTCAAAAAATTTATTCAAACTCTTGAAAATGATCAGGTTGAATACGATCTGGGGTCAGAGCAGGTTATTAGAAGATTTGGAGAAACCAATAAAAAAGGTTTAAAAATTCGAAACCGCATTTATGATCATATTATTTTACCTCCCGGAATCCGCAATATTGAGACCACTACTCTGAATTTCTTAAAAAACTATCTTGCTGACGGTTACACCATCCTGTGCCTTTCTGATTCAGTTGATTATATTGATGGAAGCCCCAATAATGCATTAAAAGACCTGGCTGCCAAGTATCCGGTAAACTGGATAAAAAGCAATGATATTCAGTCAGAACATGTCCAACAGTATCTCAACCGCCTTATACTTTACATTAAACAAGCGGATAAATCAAAAGGCCAGCTTTTCCATCAAAGACGAATTCTGGATGATGGGCAACTCCTGTTTCTCGTAAATTCCGATCTCTCGCATGCAGCAGAGGCAGATATTGAGATTAAGGGCCGCAATCTTTCAGAAATCGATCTGAACAATGGACTTCCGGCTCCGGTCGCCGTTTTCAAAAAAGCCGCTATTGCTGGTATGATGAGTTTCAAAACATCCGTTCCACCCGGTGGCAGCAGGCTATTTCTTATCAGCAATGATCCGGTAGATATAAAGTCTCAAAATCTTAAAGCCTTACAGTCTTACAGTCTTCTCAGACCGTCTGGGGAAATACAAACTAACCGCCTCTCCCCTAATATCCTCACTGTGGATTATCTGGATTTGGAAACAAAATCCTTTAATAAAGAGGACATGTATTTTATGACTGCCATGTATAAACTCTTTGAAATATCGGGTTTAAAGACGGGGAATCCATGGCAGCACAAAATCCAGTATAAACAGCAATACCTGGAGATGGACAATTTTACCAATGAATCCTGGTTTAAAGCCCGCTATCATTTTACCATTGACCCATCCATGCCGGATGCAGCGATTAAATCGATGCAGGCAGTGATCGAACGACCCGATCAATGGCAGGTAAAATTGAATGGAAAAGACATCTCGCCCACCGGTGATAAATGGTGGCTCGATCGCCATTTTCCGGTTTACCAGATCGGGGAATATATCAATAAAGGAGATAATGTCATTGAATTATCGGCTCCTAAAATGACCGTATTCTCGGAATTAATGCCTGTTTATGTTCTTGGAGATTTCAGTTTAGACAAAGCCGGTAAAGGATTCCTGATTAAACCTGCTGCAAATCCCGGCCTCCATTTCTGGAAAGAGACTGGCATGCCTTTCTTTGGCGATAAGGTTTCTTACAGCAGATCATATACCCTTGACGACACTTCAGGTAAATTCTATGTTCAGCTTGGCCCTTGGAAAGGTTCTGTGGCTGAGGTTTGGGTTAATGGGAAAAATGCCGGAAATATTGGCTGGGAACCCTATGAACTGGAAATAACAAATTATATTCAAAAGGGTGAAAATGTAATTGATGTCAGGGTTACTGGCAGTCTGAAAAACACCCTGGGATATCACCATGTGATTCAAACAGGCTGGATCGATTCGCCATGGAGCTGGAACGAGGGACCTGACAAACAGCCGGCAGGATCGGCCTACCAATTTCTGGATTATGGACTTTACGAAGAATTCAGCCTTGTAAAAATTGCCAATTGAAGCTCAGCTCTTGTGCCCTTTTACACCAGCTTCTTATACCGGATCCGCTTGGGCCCCTCATCACCAAACCTTTTCTTGCGGTTTTCTTCATATTCGGTGAAACCGCCTTCGAAAAAATACACTTGTGAATTTCCTTCAAACGCGAGGATATGCGTGGCAATCCTATCGAGGAACCACCGGTCGTGAGAGATAACTACGGCACAGCCGGCAAAATTCTCCAAGCCATCCTCCAGGGCACGCAAAGTATTGACATCAATATCGTTAGTTGGCTCGTCGAGAAGCAGAACATTGGCATCCGATCGCAAAGTCATGGCGAGATGTAAGCGATTCCTTTCACCGCCCGATAACACTGCGCATTTCTTCTGCTGATCGGCTCCGTTAAAATTGAAGCGCGACACATATGCCCGGGAATTGATCATTTTACCGCCCATCATAAACTGCTCATTACCACCGGAAATGACTTCCCAAACTGATTTCTCGGGATCAATTTCGACATGAGCCTGATCAACATAACCTAACTTTACCGTATCACCCAGAACAAATTCCCCAGAATCGGAGGTTTCCTGGCCCATGATCATCCTGAATAAGGTTGTTTTACCCGCTCCGTTCGGACCAATAATTCCAACTATGCCGGCTGGAGGCAAGGCAAAAGAAAGATTCTCGAACAGCAGTTTATCGCCATAAGCTTTGCTCACCGATGTTGCCTCCATAACCTTGGAGCCTAACCTGGGACCATTGGGAATAAATATCTCGAGCCGTTCTTCTTTCTGCCGGGTATCTTCATTCAACAAACGTTCATAAGCACCAATACGTGCCTTTTGCTTGGCATGCCTGGCCTTCGGGGCCATCCTCACCCACTCCAGCTCACGTTCCAGGGTTTTACGCCGGCGGCTTTCGGTTTTCTCTTCCATTTGCAACCGCTTGGTTTTTTGTTCCAGCCAGGATGAATAATTACCCTTCCATGGGATCCCTTCCCCGCGATCCAATTCGAGAATCCAGCCGGCAACATTATCCAGGAAATACCTGTCATGCGTAACAGCAATTACAGTTCCTTTATAATTCTGCAGATGCATCTCGAGCCATTGAACCGATTCAGCATCGAGGTGGTTGGTCGGTTCATCCAGAAGCAGAATATCGGGTTCACTCAGCAACAGCCTGCAAAGAGTTACCCGCCTGCGCTCTCCACCCGAAAGAACCCTGACCTGAGTATCCGGTTCCGGGCACCTGAGAGCATCCATGGCACGCTCGAGCCGGTTATCAAGTTCCCAGCCATTATGATGATCAATCATCTCACTGATCTCTCCCTGCCTGGTTATCAACCGGTTCATCTCATCATCCTCCATCGGTTCCATGAAACGGTTGTTCACTTTTTCATACTCTTTCAACAAATCAACTATTTCCTGAACTCCCTCTTCAACAACCTGGCGCACTGTTTTTGTATCGTCCAGTTGTGGTTCCTGTTCCAGCATCCCGATACGATAGCCCCCGGCAAAAACCACCTCGCCCTGAATCGCGGTATCAAGACCGGCTATTATTTTTAATAAGGTAGACTTCCCTGAGCCGTTCAATCCGATGATTCCAATTTTGGCTCCATAATAGAAAGATAGATATATATCTTTCAATATCTGACGATTAGGGGGAATTATCTTACCCACCCCAACCATCGAAAAAATGATTTTATAATCTTCAGCCATCGATATCTCGTTTTTGCAAAGGTAAAAATCGTCGTCTCTAATGCAATATTCAAAACTTTTGTTTAAATTATCATCGATATTTTGTTTATTTTTTAATCAATTACCGAACAAAGTGAGCCAACGTACCGTGGTGCATTTCGACCTCGACACCTTCTTCGTGTCGGTAGAGCGGCTGATGAACAGCAGCCTGCAGGGCAAGCCCGTGATCATTGGGGGCATGTCGGACCGCGGCGTGGTGGCCAGCTGCAGCTATGAGGCCCGGTCGTACGGCGTTCATTCTGCCATGCCGATGAAGATGGCCAAGCAGATGTGCAGCGACGGCATCTACATCCGGGGCGATATGGAAACATACAGCAAGCACTCCCGGATCGTTACCGATATCATCGCCGATACGGCCCCGGTATACGAAAAGGCCTCCATCGATGAGCATTACCTCGATATCACCGGGATGGACCGGTTTTTCGGCTCCCTGAAATGGACCCATGAACTGCGGCAGCGGATCATCAGAGAGACCGGTCTGCCCATATCGTTCGGATTATCAGTCAATAAAACCGTTTCCAAGATCGCCACCGGGATAGCCAAACCCAACGGAGAGAAGGAGGTACCCGAACCCGAAGTGCGCAATTTTCTGGCTCCCCTGTCGATCCAGAAGATCCCGATGCTGGGGCCAAAAACATACCAGCTGCTGAGATCGATGGGTGTGCTCACCATCCAGACTCTCAGCGGGATCCCGCCCGAGATGATGGAGCAGGTGTTGGGCAAGAACGGCATCATCATCTGGAAGAAAGCCAACGGCATCGACCCTACTCCAGTGGAACCTTACTGGGAGCAGAAAAGCATCAGCTCCGAGCATACTTATGAGCAGGATACCACCGATGTACAGGACCTCAACCGCAAGCTCATCACGATGGTGGAAAAGATCGCTTTCGAACTGCGCAAACAGGAAAAACTCACCGCCTGCGTCACCGTAAAAATACGGTACGCCAACTTCGATACCCATACCCTGCAGAAACGAATCCCCTACACCAGCTTCGACCACGTGCTGATCCCGATCGTACAGGAACTGTTCAAACGACTGTATACCAGAAGAATGCTTGTCCGCCTCATCGGCGTCCGCTTCAGCGAACTCGTCCACGGCACCCAGCAGCTCAACCTCTTCGAGGACACCCCCGAACAGGTTAACCTCTACCTCGCCATGGACAAGCTCCGGCTGCGTTACGGCAGCGATGCGGTGAAGAGGGCGATCGGAGTGAATAAATAAGGCACAAGGTAATATTAGGTAGCTCGGAGTAGCGTTTAGAGATCCCCGTTTTCGCGGGGATGACAGGCCGGTCATGAGGCCTGACAACTTCAATCTCAAATACGTATTCATCTGATAAGGAATTTATCAGAATACACAACACTCAGTAATTCAATGAATTCAAGAAATAGCAAGGATTCTGATTTCACATCCGAAGTTACAAAAGATTCCCCCATCGTACAGGAGATAAAAATAGCTGGCCACATCCAGAACATCAGCGGAGAAATTCCGTTAAAGGGTTCATCAAGCAGGACAAATTTAGCTCCGGATTCAAGGATTAACCTGATTTCCAGATATCTCCCCTCGCCTCCCGACAAAACCCCGATCTTGCTATTAACCACTTTATTGATCAACGGACCAGCCAGGATGATTTCAGAACACTGTCAACCTCCAGAAGTGCTTCCATAATAGATGATTAAAAGAATGGAACCTATCAGGATATTAGCGGCAGCTGTTACTGAAATCAGGCTCAATTTGGACGGACCTCTGTTGTAATAAAAATAATACTCCGATTGATGGGTAAATTCATGATATAACAAACTCAGAAGAAAACCGGCACTCATAAACACGACATTTTCGGTGCTTAGCCGGACGCGGATCCTATAGGAACGCTGATTTTCGCGGATTTTTTTTGATCAGTGCTAATCCGCGTAGGAACATCCGTGTCATCCGCGTTTCTACATATCTTCCCTCTTGAACTCCTCAAACCTCCGGAAGAATACCCAAATCCTCCCCTACAATATTCGATTATTATTCTTATATTATAATCGAATATTTGTTTATAATTTAATCATCCGATAACCGCTGCACACCAATTAGTGAGCGCAGCGAACCATTTATGTTTTTAAACTGTCATTCCTACTTCAGCCTCCGCTACGGAACGCTCCCAATAGACGACCTGGTGGAAGAGGCCCTGAAAATCGGGGTTACGGCCCTTACTTTAACCGATATCAACAACTCCACCGGGGTGCCCGATTTCGTAAAGGCCTGCCGGAAAGCGGATATCAAACCGATTACCGGGATCGAATTCCATTCTGATGATCAGTTCCGGTATGTCGGGATTGCCCGCAACCGGGAAGGAATGCGCGAGCTGAACGACCTGCTCACCCAGCATAATATCACCGGCAATCCCCTGCCCGACCGGCCGGAGAACCTCGATAACTGCTTCATTGTTTATCCGTTAAGCTCCTATCCTAAAGCACGTCTCCGCGATAATGAATGGGTGGGTATCCGGATGCGCGAAACCCGCAGGTTGATTACCTCCGAATTCAAATCCAATCAATCGAAACTGCTCCTGATGCACCCGGTTACTTTCGCTGATACCAGTGGATATCAACTTCATCGAAACCTTCGGGCGATCGATCATAACACCTTGTTATCCAAACTTAACGGCAACCAGACTGCCGATCCCGGCGAGCGGTTCTGGCCCGTTCACGAACTCAAAGCTGCCCTCTACGACTATCCCCGGATCATTCAGAATACCCTCCAGGTAATATCTCAGTGTGAAGCGGAATTTGATTTTACGACCGTCAAAAACAAGCAGACATTCACCAATAACAGCCGGGATGATTACCATCTGCTCTCCAAACTGGCGATGGACGGCGTCCGGCACCGGTACGGCAAAAATAACCAGGAGGCTATTCAACGGGTTCAGAAAGAGCTGGATATCATCGCCCGACTCGGCTTTTCAGCCTATTTTCTGATCACCTGGGATATTATCCGCTACTCCATGTCGCGTGGTTTCCATCACGTGGGCCGAGGCTCCGGCGCCAATTCGGTAGTCGCCTATTGCCTGAAAATCACCGATGTTGACCCCATCGACCTCGATCTCTACTTCGAACGCTTTATCAATCCCCGCCGCACGAGTCCGCCCGATTTCGATATCGATTATTCCTGGAAGGACCGTGATGAGGTGCAGGATTATATCTTCAAGCGATATGGTTATCTTCATACCGCCTTGCTCGGAACCATGTCAACCTTCCGCGGAAAATCCATCCTCCGTGAATTGGGCAAAGTGTACGGTCTGCCCAAAGCCGAAATCGACCGGCTGATCGATGAGCCCAATAACCCGATGAACAAAACGGAGATCATCGATCATATCCGCGAAATCGGACTGAAGATGACCGATTACCCCAACCTGCGCAGCATTCACGCCGGCGGCGTGCTGATATCCGAGGAACCGATCACTTACTTCACAGCACTCGATATGCCGCCGAAAGGGTTCCCTACCACCCAGTGGGATATGTATGTTGCCGAGGATATCGGGTTCGAGAAACTGGATATCCTCAGCCAGCGCGGCATCGGCCATATTCATGAAGCTGTGGATATCATCCGTGAGAATCGCGGAATCAATATCGATATCTATCAGGTCGAAAAATTTAAAAAGGACGATCGGGTGAGAAAACTGCTGAAGGTTGGAGAAACCAACGGCTGTTTTTACATCGAAAGTCCCGCCATGCGTGGACTCCTGAAGAAACTGCGGTGCGACGATTATCTTACCCTGGTGGCCGCCAGCTCTATCATCCGGCCGGGCGTGTCGAGCTCAGGAATGATGCGTGAGTATATTTACCGGTTCAATAACCCCGGGAAATTCACCTACCTGCACCCGGTTATGGAGCAACAACTGAAAGAGACCTACGGAGTTATGGTCTATCAGGAAGATGTGCTCAAAGTTTGCCACCACTTCGCTGGTCTCGACCTGGGCGATGCCGATGTGCTCCGGCGGGCCATGAGCGGGAAATACCGGTCGAAGGATGAGTTTCAACGGATTGTCAACAAGTTCTTCCAGAACTGCCAGGAAAAAGGCTACCCCGAGGAGGTCACCCGGGAGGTCTGGCGCCAGATCGAATCGTTCGCTGCTTACTCCTTCTCCAAGGCACACTCCGCCAGTTATGCGGTGGAGAGTTACCAGAGCCTCTACCTCAAAGCTTATTTCCCGAAAGAATTTATGGTGGCAGTGCTCAATAATTTCGGTGGATTCTATTCGGCCTGGGTCTATATCAACGAAGCCCGCCGATGGGGCGCCATGATTCATACACCCTGCGTGAACCATTCCAACCAGCATACACGGATCATCGGAAAGGATATTTATCTCGGATTTGTCTATGTGAACGATGTGGAACAGGATATGGGCAATCAAATCTCCAATGAAAGAAAGGAAAACGGGGAGTTCAGCGACCTGGATAACTTTGTAAGCCGCGTAAAGATTGGTATCCAGCAATTGATCCTGCTCATCCGTGTGAATGCTTTCGGGTTCACGGGAAAAACAAAGTCCGCACTTCTTTGGGAAGCCCACATGCTTCTGGGGAAAAAGGATTCGAAGGAACTCCAGGACCGGCTCTTCGAATTGCCCCGCAAAAAATTCACTCTCCCTGATCTGGAGCGAAACCGTCTCGAGGATGCTTATGACGAAATCGAGTTATTTGGATTCCCGGTCACCTGCTCCTACTTCGATCTCCTCAAAACATCCTTCCGTGGCGAGGTCAAGGCCCGCGATCTATCCACACATGTTGGACGCAAGGTTCGGATGGTGGGCCAACTGGTTGTAATTAAATACGTTCGTACCATCAAACGCGAATTGATGCACTTTGGCTGCTTTCTCGACGATACCGGCGAGTTCTTCGATACCGTTCACTTCCCGCAAAGCCTCAGGCTCTATCCATTCAAAGGATACGGGGTGTACCTTATTCTCGGTAAAGTGGTGGAAGAGTTTGGTTTTGCATCCGTTGAAGTGGAGAAAATGGCCAAATTGCCAGTCAGAAACCTCGACGACAAAGGCGCACTGCCGGAGTTGAAAATCCAGCAAGGATATAATCCGTTTGAACA